>JBOHKZ010000078.1:0-5621 GCA_050729355.1 Phenylobacterium sp.
GTCCTACTCCGTGCAGGCCGGCTCAGCGACGCTGATAGTCGAAGTCCGCGACTCCCTCTCTGGAGCCGTATTGGGCCGCGCAGTGGATTCCCGGGCGGCCGGAGATGAGATCTCGTCGATGCGCACCAGCGTCTCGAACCGCGCCGATTTCAGCCGGCTCTTCAAGACCTGGGCGAAGGCCAGCACCAACGGTCTGGCGACTCTAAAGAGCCTTTCACCCATCAATGCGGATGGAGAGTCTCCCAAATAACACAGGTATTCATCAAGGAAACCTGACTTGCCAATTGCTTAGCGATCCTGTTTCGTTAGGGTAGTGCGTGGGGTGGGTACAATCTATTGGTGTACAGTGAAGCTTGTAGCGTGACGCGTGCGAGCGTGGTGGCTGCCGTGTCGTCGCCAGTCCTTGCGATCCCGATGCCGGGATGAATGAGCAGGAGTGGGTAGGGTGACGATCGCCGTTGAAGTCCAGGCTGCGCCGACCGACGGGGGGATCAGACCGATCGTCCCTGGACGGGGACAGATGGCCTGGGTCCCGGCGCTGCTCGTCATGATCCTGCTGCTCGGCGTCGCGGTCACTGTCGGCATTTTGCTCTCCGATCCACAGCACGCCGATCCGGCCTTCGACGGCGCTCACGTCACCATGCTGCTGATGGCCGCCAGCGCCGCGGCCACGCTTGGCCTGCTGGTCGGGTTCGGCCTCGCGGCCCGCCGGCCGGCTGTCTCCCGGGGGCCCCTGCAGCCCGATGCAGACCGCCGCTACAGCGCCTATTGGCGCGACAGCCAGGACGGCCTGTTCACGATCAGGGTCGGCCGGGACGGCGGCTTCATTTTCGACGGCATCAACCCGGCGCTCGAGGCGCGCACGGGCCTGCAGCACGCCAAGGTCGCGGGACGCCGCCTGGAGCAGATAATGGATGGCGAGATGGCCGCGGCCCTGGCGGCGCGCTATCGCCAGTGCATCGCGCTGGGCGCGCCGATCACCTACACCCAGACCCTGGACTTACCCATCGGGCGCCGCTGCTGGGATGTCAGCCTGGCGCCGCTGCGCGGCCGCAACGGCGAGATCGAGACCCTGCTCGGCAGCGCACGCAACATCACCGAGGAAATGGCGACGCGGGAAGCGCTGATCGCCAGCGAAGAGCGTTTCCGTGGCCTGGCCGAACTGGCGCCGGACATCCTGTTCACCGGGTCCCTTGACGGCGCCCTGGACTACCTCAGCCCGCGGTTCTTCGATTACACCGGCCTGCCGCTCTCCACCCGCGGCCACGCACCCTACGCCGCAGTGCATCCGGAGGATGTCGCGCGGCTGGTGGTGAAGTCCGACGCCACCCGGCAGCGGGCGCTCCAGACCCAGGCCCGAATCCTCGGACGTGACGGTGAGTATCGTTGGTTCACGGTGCGGGTGCGCGTCGTGGACGGGATCGGAGGCCCCAGGTTCTACGGGGTGGCCACCGACATCGATAAGGTGAAGCGCGCGGGCGAAGAGGTCGAGGCGCTGAACGCCCAGCTCACCGGTCTGCTGGAGAGCATCAGCGACTGCTACTACACGCTCGATCGCGACTGGCGGATGACGAGCATCAACCCGCAGGCGCGCGCCTGGTTCGACGGGGCGGGCGACCGCATGCTCGGCACGGACATCCGGGGAGATCTGAAGCCCGACCTGTACGAAGCGATCGGCAAGGCCCTGGCGACTGGTGAACCGATCCACCTGGAGCGGCCGTCCAGCTATCACGCCGGCCGGTGGATCGAGTTCCACATCTATCCTTCGCCCGAAGGCGCCGGCATCTTCTTCCGCGACATCACTGAGCGGCGGCAGGCCCATGCGGCGGCCGAGGAGGCGACGGTCCTCCTGCAAGGCTCGCTCGACGCCATGAGCGCCCAGATCGCGCTGCTGGACGAGAACGGCGTGATCGTCGCCGTGAACGAAGCCTGGCGCGAGGCCGCCGCTGCCGTCGGCCTGGCCGGCAAGAGCATCGGCGCGGCCTACCTCGACTTCTTCCGTCGGATGGCGCCGGAACTCGACGAGGCCAAGGTGGCGCGCGGCCTGCGCGCCCTCTTGTCGGAGCGTCGGCGCACCTTCGGCATGGCCTATGTGCTGAACACGCCGGAGGGCGTGCGCTGGCGGCGTCTGCGGATAGACCGGTTCCAGCACGGGCAGGCGCTTCGCCTGATCGCCATGCAGGAGGACGTCACCGAGGTGGCCCGCGCTCAGGCCGCGTTGCGCGAGACGTCCGAACGGTTGCTCACGATCCAGGACGAGGAGCGCCAGAGGATCGCGGTGGAACTGCATGACTCCACCAGCCAGCACTTGGTCGCGCTCGGCCTCGGGGTGACCCGGCTGCGGCGCATGCTCGACCGCTCGGCCGAGCCCGTGCTCGACGACATGTCGGGCTCGATCGCCGAGGCGCTCAAGGAAATCCGCGTCCTGTCCTATCTACTCAACCCACCGAACCTGGAGCGGGACGGCCTGGAGGTTACGGCCCGCCGCTTCGTGACCGGCTTCGGCGCCCGCACCGGGCTGCACACCCTGTTCCGCGCCGAGGGTGAGCTGGCGAACGTCGATCCGGTCGTGCAGCGGGCGGTGTTCCGCATCCTGCAGGAAGCGCTCTCCAACGTTCACCGGCACGCCGCCGCGGCCGGCGCCGAAGTCGACCTGGCGGTGCGTGGGGGTCATGTCGCGCTGCGGATCGCCGACGACGGCCGCGGGATCGGCACGCTGGACCTCGGGTCCGAGACCGGCGCGCAACTGGGCGTCGGCATTCCCGGCATGCGCACCCGCGTGGCGCAGCTCGGCGGCGTGCTGAACATCGCCGGCGACGAAGCCGGCACCGTGGTCCACGCCATGCTGCCTCTGCCGCGTCTGCGCCGCTCGCTGTCGGATTCCAGCGTCGGAACGGCGTCCTAGATCCGCTCAGATGTCAGATGAAGGAGGAAGGGCCGGCCCCGTTGCGGCCGGCCCTTCCGGCTTCCTTGGGGGGAGGAAGCCGACCTGGCCCGTGTTGGAGCCCACGGGCAGGCATCCGTCAGACCGCGCCCTCCAGGGTGGCGGAGTCGATCCGGCTGGGGACTGGCTTCACGCCCAGGAGACCTAGGCGGAACGGCAGGGCGCCCAGGATGGCGCCGATCGGCGGCGCGACCAGGAACAGCCAGAGCTGGTTGAGCGCCTCGCCGCCGACCAGCACCGCCGGCCCGAAGCTGCGCGCCGGGTTCACCGAGACGCCGGTGACCTGGATGCCAACGATGTGGATCGCCGCGAGGGTCAGGCCGATCGCCAGCCCCGCGAAGCCGGGCGAGGAACCTGGTCCCGTCGAGCCCAGGATCACCATCACGAAGATCGCCGTCATCACCACTTCGAACGTCGCGCCCGCGACCAGGCCGTAGCCGCCGCCGCTCTCGGCGCCATAGCCGTCCTGGCCAAGCCCGTTGGCGGTGGTCCCGACGATTGCCAGCAACAGCGCCGCGCCGACCAGGGCGCCGGCGAACTGGGCGACCCAGTATCCGATCATGTCGCGCGCAGTCATGCGGCCGGCGAGGAAAACGCCCAGGCTGACCGCCGGATTGACGTGGCCGCCCGAAATCGGTCCCAACCCATAAGCCAGGCCCACGATGGCGAAGCCGAACGACAGCGCGATGCCGAGCTGGCCGACGTGATCGCCGCCGAGCACGACCGCGCCGCAGCCGAACAGCACCAGGATCAGCGTGCCGAAGAATTCCGCTAGGTAACGGGCCATCTTTCGTCTCCTTCAGGTGGGCCGCACGACGAGGCGGAAGCCTACGTGCGAGGTCGAGGTGTCGACGGGTTGCGCATGCCGCGCGGCCGGCCGGTAGCGGCGGCAGTAGGAGGGCGCGCACAGGTGCGAGCCGCCCTTCAGGACCTTGCGCGGAATGCGGATTTCCGGCTGGCGGGGATCGAAGCTGTCCTCGAGCCGGCCGCCGATCGGGTTGCTCGGCGCGCAGCAGGAAGAGACCGGAGTGTCGGGGGAGGCCGTCGACCACCAGTCGCGCGTCCACTCCCAGACGTTGCCGATCATGTCGTAGAGGCCATAGCCGTTAGGCGGGAAGGCCCCGACGGGCGAGGTGCGGAACGTCCCCGGGGGCTTGCGGCTGCGGTAGGGGAAGTCGCCTTGCCAGGTGTTGGCCATGGCGCGGCCCTCGGGCATGAACTCGTCGCCCCAGGCGTATTCCGCGTCTTCCAGCCCGCCCCGCGAGGCGAACTCCCATTCCGCCTCGGTGGGGATCTCGCCGCCGGCCCACTCCGCATAGGCCTCCACGTCGCGCCAGGCGACATGGACGACCGGATGCTTCCACAGGCCATTCAGGCCGGTCTTCGGGCCGTAGGGGTGGCGCCAGTCCGCCCCCTGCACGTAGCGCCACCAGGCGCCCATGTCGGTGAGCGGAACCGGACCCTGCGTCGGCGTGAACACCACTGAGGAGGGCGCGAGCAGCTCGGGCAGGGCGCCTGGATAGTCCGCCGGGTCGGCGGGAATCTCGGCGAAGGTCGTCCAGCCGGTCTCCTCGACGAAGCGGGAGAATTCCGAGTTGGTCACCGGCTTGGCGTCGATCCAGAACCCATCCACCGCGACCGGCCGCGCGGGCGCCTCTTCGGGATAATGCCGGTCCGAACCCATGCGGAAGCGCCCGCCGGGGATCCACACCATGCCGGGCCGCGGCGCGGGCTGCGGGTCGGCTTGGGAGAGTTCGGGCGCAAGCTCACTCATGCAGTCCTCCGGGCTGAGGACAGCAGACCATCCCTCGTGGGGGCCTTCGATCAGGTGAGACCCTGAGGCGCGCTAGGGCGGCGCCCCGACGGCAGGGACGGCGAAAGCCCCGCACAGACAGAGGTGTGCGGGGCCCGTCCGATCCGGGCTAATCGCCCGTCGCCGCTCAGCCAGCGTTGGGGGGGTGTGAGGCTGAGCACGCGTATTTGAGCCGGATGGCGGGTCGAGGGGCATCCGGCGAAGGCCCCATAGCCCCCGCCAAGAACACGCAAGGGCTTAATCCAGGGGCGTGGGTCGGTCGTACGACCGGACCTCAGGCGCCGACCCGATGCCCTGGCTCAAGGGGGCAAGCGCTACGAGGGCTGCTCCACCACCACGTAGACCACCTTGTCGCCCTGATACTGCGGCGCGTAGTAGGTCCCGCCGCAGTAATAGTAGGACCCGGCGTAGGGCGAGCAGGACGGCGGCAGCGAATACATCATCGAGCCGATGGCCGCCGAGGTGACCGCCGCGGCCGCGCCAAACGCCACGCCTCGCGCGACCGGATGATAGTTGTCGTTCCAGTCGTAGCCGTGGTCGTACCCGCCGCCGTTGACGTTGACGTTGCGGTTCACGTTGACGTCGCCGGTGTTGATGCGGTTGCCGGAGTTGTTCCCGGTGCGATTGCCGCCGGTGTTGACCCGGTTGCCGCTGCCTTGCGCCGCTCGACCTCCGCCACCGTAGGCGCCGCCTTGCGAGGCTCGGGCTCCGCCACCGCCGTAGCCGCCCTGTGAGGCCCGCGCGTGCCCGCCGCCGGATCCGCGGCTGACGCTGCTGGGTGCGCTCGCACGCATCCCGCCGCCTCCGCCGCCGCCAGCCCTCGCACCGCCTCCGCCGCCGGCGCGTGCGCCGCCGCCCCCGCCG
>JBOHKZ010000079.1:0-14909 GCA_050729355.1 Phenylobacterium sp.
ATCCCGCAAAGGTGAACGTCAACGGCGGGGCCATCGCCATCGGCCACCCGATCGGCGCCTCGGGCGCGCGGATCCTGACCACCCTGCTGCACGAGATGAAGCGCTCAGGAGCCTCCAAGGGCCTCGCCACGTTGTGCGTTGGCGGCGGCATGGGCGTGGCCATGTGCGTCGAGCAGGTCTGACCATTTCTATCTGAGCGCCGGGGCAACCGGCGTCGGCTTTTAGGGAGAAGAGTGCATGGCCCGAGTGGCTCTCGTCACGGGTGGAACCCGCGGCATCGGACGCGCGATCATCGAACGGCTGAAGGCCGACGGCATGCAGGTCGCGGCGGGCTACTCAGGCAATGACGCGGCGGCCGAGGAATGCGCCAAATCCCTCGGGGTCATGGTCGTGAAGGGCAACGTCGGGAACTTCGCCGACTGCCTGCACGCCGTCCAGAAGGTGGAAGCCCAGCTCGGACCCATCGACGTCCTGGTCAACAACGCCGGCATCACCCGCGACGGGGTGTTCCACCGCATGACCTCCGAGCAGTGGAGCGAGGTCATCCGGGTGAACATGGACAGCCTCTTCAACATGACCCGGCAGGTGATCGAGGGCATGCGCGAGCGCGAGTGGGGCCGGATCATCAACATCTCGTCGATCAACGGCCAGAAGGGACAGATCGGCCAGACCAACTATTCCGCCGCCAAGGCCGGACTGATCGGCTTCACCAAGGCGCTGGCCCTTGAGAACGCCAAGAAGGGCATCACCGTCAACGCCATCGCCCCCGGCTACATCGACACCGAGATGGTGCAGGCGGTGCCGGAGAAGGTGCTGGAGGGGATCATCGCGGGGATTCCCGTGGGCCGGCTGGGCCGCGGCGAGGAGATCGCCGACATGGTGGCCTTCCTGGCCGGCGAGCACGCGGGCTATGTGACCGGGTCGACACTGTCGCTGAACGGCGGCCAGTATATGTCTTGAGGGCCTTCGCAGGGTCGAAAAAGCGCCTCAGTCAGCCCGCACTACCTTGGCCGTCATGACGGGCGAGCTATCGGTGTATTCCAGGGCAATATTCGCGATCGCGGTTTGCGCTAGCGTCCTGGGGTTCACCGGACCGGCAGCGGCGGCGCCGGAGAGTCTGCGCGAAGGCCTGTTCGGAGCCCGCCCGGCCGAGGGCCGCCAGTTCGCAGCCCCGCCGGTCGCCCGCTACGTTTCCGAGGAAGGCGACAGCTTCACCCTCGACCGCACCCAGCTGCGGCCGCTCCTGAAGTTCGACAACAGCGCCGAGGTGATCGTGCTGCAGCCGCAGCCCGCGCCGCGCGGCGACGTGATCTACAAGAACGACCTCGGCGAGCCGGTGCTCAGGGCCACGCGCCTGGGCGGCGTCACAGTCTTCACCGACCAGCGGCCGGAAGGTTCGGCCGCCGCGCTGGCGGGCGTCGGCAATCCCCTGCGGATCACGGTGATGAACGCCCAGGCCCTGCTGGAGCGGCTGGGGCAGGCGAGCTTCCGCGCCAGCCGCGCCGCGCGCCGGCTGATGGTCTTCGAAGCGCCCAACATCAGGGCGACGTCGTTCACCCTGATCGGCGACGCGGCGATGATCGCGAGCGAGGCCGTGGTGCGGATCTCGCGCCGTCCCGACGGCAGCCGGGTGCTGTCGAAATTCAACACTGTTCGTCTCATCGAGGGCCGTAAGGTCGGCGCCGAGGTGAGCAAGGGGACGCTGCAGATCACCGTGGCTCCGGCCCAGGGTCTGGCGGGCCGTCCGTCCTCGGAACGCCTGGTCGCCGTGGCCACCAACGCGCGCTAGGCGGCCTCGCGCTATCCCTTGAAGTTGTCCTTGGCGGTGCGAACGGCCCCGAAGGCCTTGTAGTCGGGCTCGCCGCCGGCCCCGACGCGTTCGGCCAGCCTGGGCGCGCGCAGGAAGGGGTTGGTGGCCTTCTCCAGTCCGATGGAGGTCGGGACCGTAGGCTCCCCGCGTTCGCGCATGGCGAAGACCTCGGCCGCGCGGGCCTTGAGCGCCGGGTCATCGTCGACCGACAGCGCGAAGCGGGCGTTGGAGGCGGTGTATTCGTGGGCGCAATAGACCGTGGTGTCGTCGGGCAGCGCGGCCAGCCGCTGCAGGCTGGTCCACATCTGTTGGGCGGTGCCCTCGAAGAGCCGGCCGCAGCCAAGCGCGAAGAGGGTGTCGCCGACGAAGGCGACCTTGTCGGCGGCGTCGTAGTAGGCGATGTGGCCCAGCGTATGGCCGCCGGTCTCGATGACCTGGAACTCGGTCTCGCCCAGCATCACCTTGTCCCCGCCGTTCACCTCGCGATCGAGGGTCGCGATGCGGGTGACTTCCGCCGGACCCACCACCTTCGCGCCGGTCGCGGCCACGACCTCGGCGTTGCCGCCGGCGTGGTCGGGGTGCCAGTGGGTGTTGAGGATCAGGGCGAGTTTCCACCCGAGCTTGTCGAGTTCGCCCAGGATCGCGGTGGCGTCCGGCGTGTCGATGCAGGCGGTCAGGCCGGTGGCCTCGTCGCGGGCCAGGAAGCCGTAGTTGTCCGAGAGGCAGGCGAATTGGTGGACGGTGAGCGGCATCTGGATAACTCCGGAGTCAGCGCGACAACCCCAAGCGAACCGATTTAGGTTGGCGGGAGCCCTTAGTCGAGCATAGCCATCCAAGTATGCGTCGCGACGTCCTCGAGCTTCGACAGTTCTACGCCTCCGACCTGGGCCGCGCCGCGCGGGTCATGGTGGGCCGCAAGGTCATCGAGGCCTGGGGCGACGCCCGCGGCCTCGATGTGCTGGCGCTGGGCTATGCGACGCCGTTCCTGACGCCCTTCCGCGAGGCCGCCCGCCGGGTGGTGGCCGCGATGCCGGCGCAGCAGGGCGTGGAGATCTGGCCGGGCGGCGCGCGCAACCTTTCGACCCTGGTGCCGGAAGACAGCCTGCCGTTCGCCAACGCCCTCTTCGACCGCATCCTGGTGGTGCACGGGGTGGAAGAGAGCCCCGACCCGATCGGGCTGCTGCGCGAGGTGTGGCGGGTAATGGCGCCCTCCGGCCGGGTGGTGGTGGCGGTGGCGGCCCGCAACGGGCTGTGGGCCAATTCGGAGAAGACGCCGTTCGGACACGGGCGTCCCTACAGCCGCGGTCAGCTCGCCGAACTGTTGCGGGAGGCCGAGCTGGAGCCTTCCGGCTGGACGCGCGCGCTCTATGTGCCGCCGCTCCCGTGGATGGCGGGGTGGGCCGAGGGCTTCGAGCAGGCCGGTTCACGTCTGTGGCCGGGATTCTCCGGGGTGCTGCTGATGGAAGCGGTGAAACAGACCTTCGCAGTGAAGCCGCGGGCGGTTCGCGCCCGGGTTCCGGCGCGCGGCCTGCTGTCGCCCGTCCCGAGCGGGGCGCCTTTTTCTCAGGCGCCGGAGGGCCGCAGCGCCCGCGGGCTCTTGGAGCCCGGCGGCGAAGGCCGTAGCTTCGCAAAGAATACCGCTGGTCGCGGAACAGAACGGAGAGCCTGAGCCATGAAGATGATCGTCGCGGTCATCAAGCCCAGCCGCCTCGACGCCGTGCTCGACGCGGTGACCGAGGCGGGCGCTTCAGGCCTCACCGTCACGGAGGTCCGCGGCTATGGACGCCAGCGCGGCAAGACCGAGGTCTATCGCGGCGCCGAATATGAGGTGAAGTTGCTGCCGAAGGTGAAGCTGGAGATCGCCGTCCCGTCCGATATCGCCGACGCCGTGGTCGAGGCGATCTCCGCCACGGCCAACACCGGCAAGATCGGCGACGGCAAGGTCTTCGTCCTCGACCTGGAGCAGGCGCTGCGCATCCGCACCGGCGACCGCGACGCCGAGGCCATCGCGGGCTAGGCCCCGACCATGGAAGCCCTGACGCAAGCCCGCATCCAGACGGTGCGCGACCACATGGCTCTGGAGTGCGCGTGCGACTGGGACGCGGTGATCGCGACCTTCGCCCATCCCCGATACGAGATGTATGGCTCCGGCGTGGTGTTCGACGGCGAGGCGGCGGTGCGCGGCTATTTCGCCGCCTCGCGCACGCCCTTCCCCGACCAGGGCAACGAGATCATCGCCATCGGCGCCGGCGGCGACACGGTGCTGGTGGAGTTCTGGCTGACCGGGACCCACCTGGGACCCCTGCGGCTCGGTGGGCGCGAGGTTCCGCCGACCGGCAAGGCGTTCCGGGTGCGCATGGCCGCCAGCTTCGAATTCGCGCCTGACAGCGACAAGATCGTCTGCGAGCGGCCCTACTTCGACCAGGGCGCGGTCCTGCGGGCGTTGGGGATTTCCTAGACCCAACCCCGGGGTTGCCCGCCTCATCAATTGCGCGGAGCTGGAGTATGCTGCTCCGGAGATGTCCACCGACCTCCCGCCCCCGCCCGACATCGAGCTCGGCGCGCCGATGATCGCCCACACCGAGCGGGTGGTCATCGACATGCCGCCCGATGCGTTTTCGGAATGGATGCTGCAGGCCAGGCTGGAGGACCAGATCCCGGACACCGGTGCGCTGCCGGGCGTCGTCGGGACGGCGCAGTTGACGCCCGGTGACTGGGGCAGGCCCGGCGCCCGGCGGGTCGTCCACCTCAGCGACGGGGCGCGCTGCACCGAACAGGTGCTGAGCTACATCCCGGGGCAGGTCTTCCGCTACGTGGTCTGGGACTACACCACCGCCGCGGCCCGCCGGGTGACCTATGCGGTGGGCGAGTTCCTCTTCGCGCCCCTGGAGGGCGGCCGGACGGAGGTCACCTGGACCTACGCCTTCCGGCTGAAGCCCGACCGGTTTCCGGGGAAGATGGGCCGGCTCGGCCGCTGGATTTTCCGCCACGTCTTCCTGGAGCGGAACTACGCCGAACTGATGCGCGCGACCCTGCAGGCCACCAAGGCCTACGCCGAGGGCAAGACCTAGGTTCGGAGCGAACCAGCCTGAACATTCCTGTCATCCCGGACGGCCGAAGAGCCGATCCGGGACCCAGGGGGAGGCGCACTGCGGTTGCCCTGGGTCCCGGCTCTCCGCTTCGCTGCGGCCGGGATGACGGAAGTTGGATTCTGGGGGGCGAGCTAGCGCTTCGAGCGAGCTCTCTTAGCCGGCCGCTTCGGGCCGACGCCCTCGGGCTTGGGCAGATCGACCTCGCCGAACAGGTTCTGCGGCACGGCGTCGGCCTGGCCCTCGGCGCGGCGGCTGAGCAGGAAGAGCGCCGTTTCCGAGCGCCAGTTTTCCCACAGGCCGTCCGGCTGGATCTGGCGCGCCGGCTTGCCGCCGGACAGCGCCGCGCAGGCGTCGACGCGCAGGTCGAGCTCGCGGCAGAGGTCGGTGAAGTCGCGCAGGGTGCAAAGGTGGATGTTCGGCGTGTCCCACCACGGGTCGGGCAGGGCGCGGGTCTCCGGCATCCGGCCGCGGGTCATCAGCGAGACCCGCATGCGCCAGTGGCCGAAGTTCGGCACAGAGACGATGGCCTGGTCGGCGATGCGCAGGAGCTCCGACAGCACGTGCCGCGGTTGCCGCATCTGCTGCAGGGTCTTGGATAGGATCGCGTAGTCGAAGGCCCTGGTCGGGAAGTGGTCGAGGTCGCGGTCGCCGTCGCCCTGCACCACGGCGAGACCGCGGGCGAGACAGGCCGAGACGCCGGCCTGGCTGATCTCCAGCCCCTGGCCGTCGACGCGGCGCTCACGGCTGAGCAGCTCCAGGAGCTCGCCGTCCTCGCAGCCGACGTCCAGCACCCGCGCGCCCGGCCGCACCAGGCGCAGGATCTCGCGGAAGTCCTCGCGCCCGGTCGGGCTCACGTCTGGGGTCACTTGAGCCCTCGGGCGTGGGCGGTGGCGTCGAAGAAGCCGCGCAGCGTGGCGTCGAACTGCGGCTCGTCGAGGAAGAAGGCGTCGTGACCCTTGTCGGTCTCGATCTCCACGAAGCTGGCGCGGCAACCGGCGGCGTTCAGTGCGCGGACGATATCCCGGCTCTCGGCGGTGGAGTAGAGCCAGTCCGACGAGAAGGAGAGCACGCAGAACCGCACGCCGCGCGCCTTGCGGAAGGCCTCCGCCAGCACGCCGTCGTATTTGCCGGCGAGGTCGAAGTAGTCCAGCGCACGGGTGATGTAGAGGTACGAGTTGGCGTCGAAGCGGTCGACGAAGCTGGTCCCCTGGTGGCGCAGGTAGCTCTCCACCTGGAAATCCGCGTCGAAGCCCCAGGACAGGCCGTCGCGCTGCAGTTCGCGGCCGAACTTGCGCTGCAGGGCCTGCTCCGAGAGGTAGGTGATGTGCGCGGCCATGCGGGCGACGGCGAGGCCCTTTTCGGGACGCACGCCGGCCTTCTCGTAGGCGCCGCCGCGCCAGTCGGGGTCGGCCATGATCGCCTGGCGGCCGACTTCGTGGAACGCGATGTTCTGCGCCGAGTGGCGTGCGGCCGCGGCGACGCAGACCGCGCTGAACAGCTTTTCCGGATAGTCCGCCGCCCATTGCAGCACCTGCATGCCGCCCATGGAGCCGCCGACCACGGCCAGCAGGGTCTCGATGCCGAGCGCCTCGACCAGCATCGCCTGGGCGCGGACCATGTCGGCGATGGTGATCACCGGGAAAGCCAGGCCGTAGGGCTCGCCGGTCTTGGGATTGATCGAGGCCGGACCCGTCGAGCCCATGCATCCGCCGACCACATTGGTGGCGATGATGAAGTAGCGCGCCGGATCGAGCGGCAGGCCGGCCCCGATCACCGTCTCCCACCAGCCGGGCCGGCCGGTCAACGGGTTCACCGAGGCGGCGTGCTGGTCGCCGGTGAGCGCGTGGCAGACCAGGATGGCGTTGGACTTTGCCTCGTTGAGCGCGCCGTACGTCTTGTAGCCGATCTCCAGCGGGTCGAGCTTGGCCCCGGAATCCAGGCGCAGCGCCTTGCCGGCCGGGAAGCGCATCGTCCCCCCGTTTGTCTCGATCGTCGGGCTGGCGGCGGCCTTCACGGTCATGGGGCCTTAGGACCGCCAACCCCTTTGCCTGTCAATGGGCCTGTCAATGACCGGCAGTGGGCTTCGCAGTCGGCGCGGGCGCGGCTATGAGGTTAGCGTCTGGGTGGAGCTTAAATGGACCGGCTGATCCTTCTGCGGCACGGAAAGGCCGAATCGGAATCCGCGAGCGGCGATGACTTCGATCGCCGCCTGGCGCCGCGAGGCGTGACGGAGTCGGCCGCGATGGCCAAGACTCTGGCTGAATTGGGCTTCATGCCCGACGTCGCCCTGGTTTCGCCGGCGGCGCGGACGCGCGACACCTGGGCGGCGGCCGAGGCGGCGTTTCCGGGCGCCAAGGTCCTATTCGACGGCGATCTCTACAATTCCGACTCCGAGGGTGTACGCCACGCGGCGGAGGCCGCCGGGCGAAGCGCAGGGACGGTATTGGTGATCGGGCACAATCCGGGCCTGCAGGAGCTCACCGTGCGGCTGCTGATCGAGGGCCACGCGCCCTCGACGCTAGTCCACAGGGCGCAGCACCGGTTCCCGACCGCAGCGGCCTCGGTCTTCCTGTTCGACGCCGAGGGGCGGCCGAACTACGACGGCCTCTTCTATCCGGAGCGGGGCCATTGAGCCGGATCTACAAGATCCTGCCGCGCGCGGATTGGACCGCCGCGCACGAGGCCGGCCGGTTCGAGGGCTCGGCGGTCGACCGGCAGGACGGCTTCATCCATTTTTCGACGGGCGAGCAGGCCCAGGAGACCGCGCGGCGGCACTTTGCCGGCCAGACGGACCTCGTGGTGCTTGAGGTCGAGGCCGACGACCTGGGCGAGGCGCTGCGCTGGGAAGCCTCGCGCGGCGGCGACCTCTTTCCGCACCTCTATGGGCCGCTGGACGCCCGCCATGTCCGCTACGTGACCGAGGCGCCGCTGGGCGAGGACGGGGCGCCGGTCACGGGCGACCTGGCGTGAGCGACCTGCACGGCCTGGCGACCCGGGCGCTTCGTTCGCTCGATCCGGAGGACGCGCACGGCTGGGCGATCCGCGGCCTGAAGCTGGGACTGGGCCCCGCCGGGCCGCGCGACGATCCGATCCTCGCCGGAAGTCTCGCGGGCCTGGCGATCCCCAACGTCGTGGGTCTGGCGCCCGGGTTCGACAAGGACGCCGAGGTGTTCGGGCCGATGCTGCGCGCCGGCTTCGGCTTCGTGGAATGCGGCACCGTTACGCCCAAGCCGCAGGCCGGCAATCCGCGGCCCAGGCTCTTCCGGCTGAGCGAAGACCGCGCGGTAATCAACCGGATGGGGTTCAACAACCGGGGCCTCGACGCCTTCGCGGGGCGGCTGGCGCGGCGGGGGCGGGGCGTGGTCGGCGCCAATATCGGGGCCAACAAGGATTCCGAGGATCGCATCGGCGACTATGTGACGGGTCTGCGCCGCCTCTGGGGCCTCGCGAGCTATTTCACCATCAACATCTCCTCGCCCAACACGCCGGGCCTGCGCGCCCTGCAGACCAAGCAGGCGCTGGAGGAACTGCTGGGCCGCCTGGCCGAGGTTCGCGACGGGCTGCCGGCGGTGGAGCGGGTTCCGATGTTCCTGAAGGTGGCGCCGGACCTGGAGTCGGGCGAGGTGGAGACCATCGTCGAGACCTCGTTTGTCCATGGCCTGGCCGGGATCATGGTCTCCAACACGACCGTTTCGCGGCCGCCCCTGAAGTCCCGCCTCCGCGAGGAAACCGGCGGGCTCTCCGGCGCCCCGCTCACCGAGCTCTCGACCCGGGTGCTGGGCGAGTTCGCCCAGGCCTCGGCGGGCCGCCTGGTGCTGGTGGGCGTGGGCGGCATCGGCTCAGGGGCGGACGCCTACGCCAAGCTCCGCGCCGGGGCCTCCGCAGTGCAGCTCTACTCCGCCCTGGTGTTCGAAGGCCCGGGCCTGGTGACCCGCATCAAGCGCGATCTGGCCGCGCGGCTGCGGGCCGACGGCTTTGCGTCCGTCTCGCAGGCAATCGGCGCCGTCTGACTCGCCTTGAAGGCGGGTCGCGTTGCCGAAGCGGCCGCGCTGGATTACGGGTGACCCATGGCCGACGGCTCAACGCCACAGGAGCTTTCCAGGCCGAAGGGGCCCCGCTTCTTCTGGCCGGGCGGTCTTTCCGCACGCCTTCTGACGCTTACGATCCTGTTCGTCTCGGTGGGCGGCGCGCTTGCCGTGCCCCCGGCGCTGGCGTCCTTCGAGCGCCAATGGCTGCTGGAGCGGGTGCGGGCGGCGGAAACCGTCTACCAGTTCGCCGACATCGTGCGCTCCAGCGTCAACGCCCAGAAGCGCGAGCAACTGCTGCGCGGGGCCGGCGTCGAATGGGTGGCGGTGCAGACCAAGGACCTTGGGCTGAGCCTCGTGCTGCAGGGCAAGCGCACCTCCCAGATCCCCTACTTCGTCGATCTGCGCGGACAGGCGCCGACCGCCTGGCTCGCCGCGCCCTTCCAGACCCTGTTCGGCGGATCGGGCCGCAGCGTGCGGGTCCGCGCCGAGCCACGGTTCATCTCCGCTGAGTTCATCGAGATCGTCGCGCCGGACGCCGAGCTGAAGCGCGAACTCATGAACTACTTCTGGCGCATGGTGCTGATCGTGGCGCTGGTGGCCTCCACCGCGGGCGTGCTGGTCTATCTGTCGCTGAACCTCTTCCTGGTGCGCCCCATGCAGCGGATCACCTACGCCATGGAGCGGTTCCGGGCCGATCCCGAGGACTCAGAAGCCCGGGTGCAGCTCTCCGGCCGCCGCGACGAGATCGGGCGCGCCGAGGCCGAACTCGACCGCATGCAGGCCGACCTCCGGACAGCGCTGAACTCCCGCGCCCGGCTGGCGGCGCTGGGCGAAGCGGTGGCCAAGATCAACCACGACCTGAAGAACATGCTGACCAGCGCCCAGATCGCCTCCGAACGGCTGGCGGCGTTGAAGGACCCCAAGGTGAGCCAGGCGCTGCCGAGGCTGGAGCGGGCGCTGGACCGGGCGGTGAAGCTGGCGTCCGGCGTGCTGGCCTATGGCAAGACCCAGGAGGCGGCTCCGGAGACCCGCGCCGTCCCGCTGGCCGCCGCCATCGACGCGGCGGCGGAAGAGGCCAGGCTCGCAGAGCAGGGCGTGCGGCTGGCGCACAAGATCGCGCCGGCGGAACAGGTCAACGCCGACCCCGACCAGCTGCACCGGATCCTCGCCAACCTGCTGCGCAACGCCCGCCAGGCGATCGAGGCCCAGGAAGGGCGCCGACGGCCGGGCCGCATCGAGGTGACCCTGGCGCGGGCGGACAACGCCAGCCTGATCCGGGTGGCGGACAACGGGCCGGGCGTGCCGGAACGGGTGCGCGAGCGGCTGTTCCAGCCCTTCGCCGGCTCGGGCCGCCCGGACGGCGCGGGCCTCGGTCTGGCCATCGCGCGTGAGCTGGCGCACGGCCATGGCGGCGACCTGACCCTGGTCGAGACCTCCGACAAGGGATCGATATTCGAGGTCCGGCTGCCCGGCGCTCCGCCGCCCGCGCGCCCCCGCCGCGCGGCGAAGAGCGCCGCCTAGGGGCCGCAAACACAATCGCGCTGAAGAATTTTCGTCTGTCATCCCGGGCGCAGCGAAGCGGAGACTCGGGACCCAGGAGGACCAGTTGTGGACTTAGCCCCTGGGTCGCGGCTCTGCGGTCACTGTCGCGCCCTCCGGCCGGGATGACGTCTCTTTTTGCAGAGCCGGATTGAGATCGGGCCCTAGTAGCCCTTGGCAACGCCTTCGCGGCGGGGATCGGCGCCGCCGCGCAGGCCGTTCGGGGTGACCTCGATGCCGTGCAGGCCCGAGCCTTCGCCGCCGAAACCGCCCTGCAGCTTGACGTTCTTGTCCGCCAGGCCGGCGACCACGTCGGGCGGGAATTTGTCCACCTCGGCCGCATAGATCGGCCCAAAGGCGATCAGGTTCGGGAGCGCGATGGCGTCCTGCACCGGCAGTTTCCAGTCGAGCAGGCCGACCACCGCCTTCAGGGTGAAAGCCACGATCGAGGGGCCGCCGGGCGAGCCCACCGCGGCCACCAGCCGGCCCTGCTTGTCGAGCACGATGGCAGGGCTCATCGAAGAGCGCGGCCGCTTGCCGCCGGCGATGGCGTTGGCGGCCGGGACGCCGTCCTGATCCTTCGGCTGGAAGGAAAAGTCGGTGAGCTGGTTGTTCAGGAAGAAGCCGCCGACCATCCGGCCGTCGCCGAAGATGCTCTCGACCGTCGTCGTCATGGAGACCGCGTTGCCGTCCTTGTCGACGATCACGAAGTGGCTGGTGCCGCCGGGCTCCTTGGTCTGGTCCGGTGCGCGGGGCCCCGCGCCCTTGGGATTGCCGGGCGCGGGCGGCGGGCCGGCGACGGGACCGATCAGCTTGGCGCGGGCGTCGAGGTAGTCCTTCGCCAGCAAGCCCTCCATCGGCACGTCCACGAAATCCGGGTCGCCGTAGTAGCGGTCGCGGTCGGCGTACATCAGGCGGCTGGCCTGGCTGAACAGGTACCAGCCCTGGGCGTTGGGACCCTGCTTGGCGATGTCCGTGCGTTCGAGGAGGCCCAGGCCCTCCAGCATCGCCGGGCCGCCCGAAGGCGCCGGAGGCGTGCAGACGACGTAGACCCGGTAGGGCCGGCAGACCGCGGGGGTGGCTTTGGGCTTGTAGCTGGCCAGGTCCTTCAGCGTCATGGTCCCGGGGATCGGGTTCTCATGCAGCTTGGCGACGATCTGCTCGGCGATCGGGCCCTCGAGGATGGCCTTCGGGCCCTCGGCGGCGACCTTGCGGATGGTCGTAGCGTAGGCGGGGTTCTTCCAGAGGTCGCCGGCCTGGACCTTGGTCCCGTCCGGCTTGGTGAAATAGGCGATGGCGTCCGGGGTCGAGGCCTGGGCGGCGCGGCTGGCGGCGGCGTCGGCCATGCGGCGCGGGGCCGGGAAGCCCTGGTCGGCCAGCCGCTCGGCGTCGCCGAACAGGTCCGCCCACTTGAGCTTTCCGTGCTGACCCTGCGCCAGGTAGAGCATGGCGATGGCGCCGGGAACGCCGGCCGAGCGGCCGCTGGTCATGGCGACCGGCCGGGGCAGGGCCTTGCCGTCCGGGCCCAGGAACATGTCCGGCGTCGCGCCAGCGGGCGCGGTCTCACGGCCGTTGTAGGCGGTCACCTTCTTCGTTTTGGCGTCGTAGTAGGTCATGAACGACCCGCCGCCGAGGCCGGAGCTCTGCGGCTCGACGAGGCCCAGCACCGCCTGGACGGCGACCGCGGCGTCCACCGCCGAGCCGCCGGCCTTCAGCACCTTCAGCCCTGCATCCACCGCCATGGGATTGGCGGCCGAGACCATCGCCTTGGGGCCTGCCGGCGTCTCCGCGGCGCTGGCGCTGGTCATCGAGAGGGCGACGAACGCCAGGGGCAGAAGACGCTTGAAAACGGTCACTTGGCTACGGCTCCGGACACTGATCAGGCTTCACCTTTACGGTGCGCCCGCGTGGACAACAAACGCCCAGGCGTGCGACGCAGCGTTTCATGGATGCATCGCCCCCACGCGCCCGGCCCGGCGCCCTTAATCTGATCACGGATGTGCCCGGTCTCAAGGTCGGGCAGGCGGAAGATGCAGCGGTCCGCACCGGGGTCAGCGTCATTCTGCCGGACGAGCGCAGCGTCTGCGCCTGCGACGTCAGGGGCGGCGCGCCCGGCACGCGGGAGACCGACGCCCTGCAGCCTGAGAACCTGGTCGAGGCGGTGGACGCCGTCGTGCTGGCCGGCGGTTCGGTCTATGGCCTGGCTGCGGCGGACGGGGTGGTGGCCTGGCTGGGCGCGCGAGGTCGGGGCTACGGCATGGCGCCGGACGCTGCCGTGCCGCCCTCGCCGGTGATCCCCGCCGCGATCCTCTTCGACATGGCCAACGGCGGCGACAAGGCCTGGGGCGAGGAGCCGCCCTACCGCGTCCTGGGCCGCGCGGCGGTGGCCTCGGCCTCCGAGACGTTCGCATTGGGCACAACCGGCGCGGGCTATGGCGCGATGGCGGGGACGCTGAAGGGCGGCACGGGCTCGGCCTCGATCGTCTCCGGCGATGGGATCAGCGTCGGGGCCATCGTGGCGGTGAACAGCTGGGGCTCTGTGGTCGCGCCGGGCGGACGGACCTTCTGGGCCGCGCCGTTCGAGGTGGGCGAGGAGTTCGGCGGCCTTGGGCCCGCGGGCCTGACCGCCGCAGCGGACGACTGGGGGCTCTCCAAGGGGCCAGCCGAGGGCCGCAACACCACCATCGCCTGCGTGGCCACCGATGTGGCGCTGACGCCCGCCCAGGCCAAGCGGGTGGCGGTGATGGCCCAGGACGGCCTGGCCCGCGCCATCCGGCCGATCCACGCCCCCTTTGACGGCGACGTGGTCTTCGCGATCTCCACGGCGCGCAAGCCGATGCCCGAGGCGGCGGACTACACGGTCGCCCGGATCGGGGCGCTCGCCGCCGACTGCCTGGCGAGGGCCGTGGCGCGCGCGGTCTACGAGGCGAAGGCATGGCCCGGCGCGGAAGTCGCCTGCTGGGGCGACCGGGCGAAATAGGCGGTTGGAGCTGCACCGTTCCCCCTGATAGCGTTGTTCTGTCGCTTTGAGGGAGACTGGAATGGGCATGGGGGGGAAGCTCGCGCTGTGCGCGGGCGTGACGGCGATTGCGGGCGTGGCGTTCGCGCAGCCGGCGCAGAAGGTCACCGGACCTATCGCCACCTACTGGATGAGCGCCGCGACCCAGAGCGGCTTTGGCATGCCGGGCATGGGCGGCGGCGGCGGCGGGCGTCCCTCGGCCAGCCAGATCATGGCGATGATGCAGGGTGGCGGGGCCGCACAGCATACGCTCACCCTGCAACTGGGCTCCTCGCAGAAGGCCGCCGGCCCGCAGGCCGAGCACCTGCCGCCGCAGGGCCTGGGCGCGGGCGCCAGCCTGCCGCTGCTGACGCCGCAAGCGGCGCCGCCGCCCGAGGACGATACGCCGCGCATCCCGCGCGAGTACCAGAAGCCCAAGGGCCGGATGCTGATCTTCTGGGGCTGCGGCGAACACGCCAAGCCGGGTCAGCCGGTGATCATCGATTTCGCGCAGATGCAGGCCGGTAAGATGCCCGCCGGCATGGAGGCGCTTGGCAGGGGCCTGGGCGTGCGGTCCATGCAGCCGCCGTCGCCGTCGCGCAACGCCACCTTTGGCGAGTGGCCGAACGAGCGGACCCGCATCAACGTCCCGAGCGAAGGGTCGCTGGTGGGCGACCACCTGGTGCGCGGCAACTACAGCCCCGAGATCAAGTTCACCCTGACGCCGCCGCTGGATTTCCTGGGGGCGCTGAACCTCACCACCAACGCCAAGACGCCGACCGGCGCGGCCCAGCTCGGCTGGGGCGCGGTTCGTGGCGCGCAGGCCTACCTGGCGACCGCGGTCGGCGGTTCGAACGGCGGCGACACGATCGTCATGTGGACCTCGTCGGAGACCCAGACCGCGGCCTTCGCCATGCCGGACTACATCGGCCCGGCCGACCTCGAGCGGCTGGTCGCCAGCCGCGCGCTGATGTCGCCGCAGACGACGGCCTGCACGGTGCCCAAGGAGGTCGTCGACGCCGCGCCCCAGGCGCTCGTCCAGCTCGTGGCCTATGGCCGCGAGGCGAACTTCGTCTACCCGCCTCGGCCCGAGGATCCGAAGGTCGCCTGGAACCAGCAGTGGCAGGTCAAGGTGCGCTACCGCTCGGCCACCGGGGGCATGCTCGGCATGGAGATGGCCAGCATGGGCGACGAGGGCGGATCGCCCCGCCGCGGCGCCCGCGGCGCGCAACAGCCCCCGCAGCAGCAGTCTCCCGCGGATGCCGCCGCCCAACGCCGGCGCTCGATCATGAAGGGTCTGGGCGGGGCGCTCGGCCTGCCGAACTGAGGCGGTTTGACCCGGCGGGCGAAAATTCCGCGCGCCGGGTTGCGCTTTGCAATATCCGCGACTAGGTTCCGCGCCCTCGCCGTAAGGCGGTGCGCGCCCGTAGCTCAGCTGGATA
>JBOHKZ010000080.1:0-7242 GCA_050729355.1 Phenylobacterium sp.
AAATACGACACCTCTACGCTCCTCAGCGTCGGCGGCGGCGGCGCCCAGCTGCAGCCCGACCTGGTGGCCAAGATCGACTCCGCCGTGGCCACCGCCCGTCCGAACACCGGCTATGGCATGACCGAGACCTGCGGGATCATCACCTCGGTCAGCGGCGACTTCTTCGTCGACAAGCCGTCGAGCTGCGGCCGCGCCATGCCGACCTTCGAGACGAAGGTGGTCGGCGACGACGGCCAGGAACTGCCGCCGGGAGAGCCCGGCGAGCTCTGGGTCAAGGGCGCCCCGGTGATCAAGGGCTACATCAACCGTCCCGACGCCACCGCGGAGTCCATCACCGACGGCTGGCTGCACACCGGCGACGTCGCCCGGATCGACGAGGACGGCTTCATCTTCCTGGTGGACCGCAAGAAGGACATGGTCCTGCGCGGCGGCGAGAACATCTATTGCGCCGAGGTGGAAGCGACCATCCACCAGCATGCCGCGGTGGCGGAATGCTGCGTGTTCGGCGTGCCGGACGCGCGGCTGGGCGAAGAAGTGGGCGTGGCCCTGGTGGCGCGTCCCGGCGAGACCTTCACCGCCGAGACCCTGCGCGAGCACCTGACCGGCCTGGTCGCCCGTCACAAGATCCCGCGCTACGTCTGGATCCTGGAAACGCCGCTCCCCCGCAACGCCAGCGGCAAGTTCCTGAAGCGCGAGCTGCGCGAGAGCCTGAAGGTCGCCGACGCCGCCTAGGCGACGACAACCACGCCTTCGCCGGGCGGATTGGCGTAGAGCGCCCGGACCAGGGCGTCGCGGCGGTCGAGCACCGCGCCCTGGTTCACATAGCCCTTGTCGGTGATCTCGCCCGCGTCGATGGACGGCGGCTCGGTCATGATGGTGAAGCGCGCGATACGCCGCGATGAGCCGCCGGCGGTGCGATTGAAATCGGCAAGGCGCTCGGTGAGCAGCGTCGTCAGTGCGGCCAGGGGATTGTCGCCCAGGCTCCCGAGCATGGCCGGCGAGGGCCAGACCAGGGCCGCGGCGAAGGGCTTGTCCTGCCCGGCAATCACGGCGTCGAAGACATAGGGGCTGCAGGTAGCGACCACGTCGGGCCGCAGGGTGCCGACCGAGACCCAGGTGCCGGAATCCAGCTTGAAGTCCTCGGTCACCCGGCCGTCGAACACCAGGCCTTGGGCGGGGTCCTGCGGGTCCAGGAAGCGGGCGGCGTCGCCTAGCTTGTAATAGCCCTCCTCATCGAAGGCCTGGGCCGTCCGCTCCGGGTCGTTGTGGTAGCCCGAGGTCACCGTCGGACCCTTGACCCGCACCTCCAGCTTCGCGCCGTTGGGGACCAGTTTCAGGCTGATGCCCGGCAGCGGCAGGCC
The DNA here is from genome assembly GCA_050729355.1 of Phenylobacterium sp. GTDB lineage: Bacteria > Pseudomonadota > Alphaproteobacteria > Caulobacterales > Caulobacteraceae > Phenylobacterium. The sequence continues at coordinate 1,362 of JBOHKZ010000080.1, forward strand.
GACCAGGCCGACCCGTTCGGTCTGCCAGTGCACGACCGTGATGCCCTGAGTTTCCGTCGCGCCGTACATGGTGGTGAGCGGGATACGCTGGCCGGTCTCGGCGATCGCCAGCGCCTGCATGCGCTCGTAGATGTCGTTCGAGAGCGTGGCGCCGCCGTAGCCCATGTAGCGAAGGTTCTTGAAGAACGAGGCGCGCAGCGCCGGATCGCCTTCCATGGCCTCGGCCAGCATGCCGAAGGCTATGGGCGCGGAGCCGAACACCACGGGCGAGACCTCGTAGAGGTTCTTGATCGTGGTCTCGAACATGCCGGGGACCGGCTTGCCCTCGTCCAGGTGCAGCGTTCCGCCGGCCCAGAGATTGCCGTTGAAGCCGATGTTGCCGGCCGAGATGTGGCTCCAGGGCATCCACTCCAGGCCCTGCGGCGGGTCGCCGGCGGCTTCGGTGTCGGCGCGCAGGCCCTCCTGCCCCGCGATCACGCCCGCCATCATGCCGTGGGTCTGGGGCACGCCCTTGGGACGGCCGGTGGACCCCGAGGTGAACAGGTATTTCGCGACCGTCGCGTGCCCGATGGTCTCCCGCGCAGCTTCTACAGCCGCCGTTGGCTCGGTCGCCGTCAGGTCGGCGAGCCGCGTGGTCCCGCCGCCGCCATCGACGGTGACGAAGGCCAGGTCGGGGTTCTCGCCGCGCAGGGTCTCGAAGGCGCGGGCGAACATCTCGCTGGACTGCGCGAACACCACCTTGGGCCGGACGGTCGCGAAGCAGTGCTTCAGCTTGGCGTGGTCCGAGGAGATCAGCGAATAGGCAGGGCTGATCGGCGCGACCGGGACGCCCGCCGTGTAGCAGCCCAGCATGACCAGGGCGTGTTCCACCGAATTGGCTGACAGCACCATGACACTGTCGGCGGCGGTGAGGCCCCGATCCAGCAGCCACTGCGCAATCCCGTCCGCGGCGCGCTTGGCCTCCCCATAGGTCACGCCGGCCCATGGGCCATGACCCGGCGCACGCTGCAGGATGTACCGGCGATCCGGATGCTCGGCCGCCCGCTCGGCCAGCAGGTGGGCGATGGAGCGAGGGCCTTCGCCCGGCGCATGGTTGGACGAGACCAGGATCGAGCCGTCGTCCCGCCGCTCGACCGTCACGTCAGGCAGCTTCATCGGCAACGGCTTGAACGGCGGCAAGGGCCGGGGGTTGGAATTCTGGCCGTCTGCGGGGGTCATCGCGCGGTCTCCCTGTCGTCCTTCCCTCTCCCCGCCCACCCTAGAACTTGTAGGTGAGCGAGGCGCCGTAGGTCCGGGGCTGGCCGGGGAAGCGGACCACCACGTTGGCGTTGCTGCTGAGCGCCGTCCAATAATATTCGTCGCCGAGGTTGCGGCCCCAGACCTGGAATTCCCAGCGGTCGTCCAGGCTGTGGACGCCGATGCTGGCGTTCACGAGGTCCTGGCTCGGCAGGGTGTAGAGCGGATTGCCCTCCAGATCGGCGTGCGACGTGGACTGGTGGCGCATGTTCAACGCCGCCTGCAGGCCCAGGCCAGCGCCCAGATCATGGGTGTAGAGCGCCGTCACGCCGCCCTGGAATTTCGGGCTGTAGAGGAACGATGCGCCATCGAAGCTCTGGACCTGGCCTGCGCCGTTGATGCCGACGTAGCCCTTCACTTCGGTGTGCAGCAGGGTGGCCGCGGCGATGATCGAGAAGTGCGAGTTCAGCCGCCAGGTGATGTCGCCGTCCAGCCCGTAGGCCTCCGAATTCGGCACGTTCGCGAGGCGCGCTAGCGCCGTGTAGATCGGGTCGGCGAAATAGACGCTGAGCTGCTTGTCTTTGTAATCGTAGTAGAAAGCGCTGACGTTGGCCTGGATGCGATGGTCCGCGACCGCGGCCTTCACACCGACTTCGTAGGCGGTGAGCAGCTCCTGTTTGGCCGGCGCGTCCTGGGTGGCGATGTTGGCCGCGTTGATCGGCGTCGAGCCTGCCTTGGCCCCGCGCGAGATCGAGGCGAACAGCAGGACGTCCTCGGCCGGCGTCCAGTCCAGGGCGACCCGCCAGGCGACGTTGTCTTCATCGAGCTTGGAGTGGATCGGGCCGAAGCTGCGGGTCGCCGGATCGAAGCTGACGCAGCCGCCTTGGACGATGGGCGCAACCAGGCCGTACTGCGCGAAGAACAGCGCCCGGTTCACGACATTGACGTTTGGCAGCATGTTGCCGTTGAAGTCGCGCGAACAGCCGTCGAACTTCTGGGTGTCCTGCGTATAGCGGAGACCGACCGTCGCCTTCAGCGCGTCGGTGAGCCGGTAGTCGCCGTTGGCGAAGATGCTCCAGGTCGTGGTGGTGAGTTGGCCGATGTCCTCATAGGTGCGGAAGGCCTGGCTCATCTGCTGGGCCGTGTAGCCGCCGCTGTTGAAGGGCGTGGCCAGCAGGGTCGATCCGACGAAGCGGATCGTGCCCACGTTGGAGTTCTGGCCCAGCATGGTGCGGTTCATGTCGAGGAGCTTGTCGCGCGCGACATAGCCGCCGATCAGCCAGTTGGCCTTGTCCGTCTCGCCGACCAGCCGCAGCTCCTCGGCCGCCGACTTGATCGTGCCGTGGGCGTCTTGAACCAGGATCTCGTAGGGCGCGCCGCTCCAGTCGAAGATCGCGTCGCGGACCAGGTGGTTGTAGCTGGTGAGCGATTCCAGGCGGAGGTGATCGGCGAGCTTCCACGAGACGTGGACCTTGCCCGCATAGAAGTCGTCGTCTTCCCGCGCCGGACCACCGATGCCGAGGCCTGTGCCGATGTTCGCGCCGCGCACCGAGAGCGGCGCCCAGTCGGCCTGATGGGCGTTGGTCGGCGGGTTGGCGGCGATGTAGGCGACCAGACCCGGCGCGTTGAACGGGCTGGCCGCGGTGGCCGGCGTGAAGCCGATGCCCTGGGCCGCCAGGGTGTCGCTGTTGTTGATCCAGCCATTCAGCGACAGGTCGATGGAGAGGTTCTCGGTCGGCTGGAAGGCCAGCGAGGCGCGACCGCCGTAGCGGTGCACCTCGCCCTGCCGCTCTCCACGCGTGTTCGAAACCTGCCAGCCCTTGTCGCTGTCCTCCGTGCGGAAGGACAGGCGTCCCTGGGCCTTGTCGCCCAGAGGGCCGCTCACGAAGCCCTCGAAATTGTGGGTATTGTAGTTGCCGAGCTCGGCGCTCGCTGAGCCTTCGAACGTGTCGGTGGCCTTGCGGGTGACGAAGTTGATCAGGCCGGCGGTGGTGTTGCGGCCATAGAGCGTGCCCTGCGGCCCCTTCAGCACCTCGACCCGATCGAGATCGAACAGAGGACCGACGTTCATGAACGGATAGGCGTAGGCGACCTCGTCCACGTAGGTGCCGACGGTCGAGGTGGCCGACAGGTTGATGGTGTTGAAGCCGATGCCGCGCAGCGTGTAGGTCGGCACGCCCTGGTAGCTCTGCGAGACCGTGAAGCTCGGCGCGATGGTCGAGAGGTCGCGCGCATCGGTGATGTGCAGCTGTTTCAGCGTTTCGCCGCGGAACGCCTGGATGGCCATGCCGACGTCGTTGAGCGCCTCTTCGCGACGGTTGGCCGTGACCACCAGTGTGTCCACGGTCGAGGACGCGGCGGCGGTCGACTCGGCCTGAGCCAGGGCAGGCTGCGCCACGATCAGCGACACGGCGGAGACGCCCAGCGCCAGGGCGCTGCGCAGGCTGGAGTGACCGGACATGCAGATTTCCTCCCAAACGGCCGCGCTTCTGGGGCGCTGGCTCATGGGGGGAACGTGCTGATCTTGGCGACGCTCAACAAGCTAGTGGAAGTGTTAGGAACCGGACCCTACGGCAGGCGTCGTCCGACCCGGGCGTAGGCCTGTTTCTGGATTTCGCCGGGGACCAGCGCGGCGGCGCGGGCGAGGCCCTTCATCACCGGACGTACCGCCGCCTGGGCCATCGGTCGCTCAGGCAGTTCGGCGATCTCCCGCACCCAGGTCGGCAGGAGGTCGATGCTGGCCTGGACCACCATCGGCTGCAGGACGCGCCCCGCCAGGCCGAGCGGCGAGGTGGTCGAGACGATGTCGAGGAACTCGCCGATGATCGGGTGCGGCCGGAGCTTGGGCCGGATCGCCTGGAAGCAGGCCTCGACCTCGGCGACCGAGGCCGGCGGATCGACCGCGCCGAACGCGCGCCCCAGCCGGGCGCCTTCGGCGTAATAGCGATCCTGATCGGCCAGGCTGAGGTGCGGGTCCACGTAGCGGACGTAGGCGTTGAGGAAGCCGTAGCCGGCAGTCACGTGCACCCAGGTCATCAGCTCCGGCTCGAGCGCGGTGTAGGCTTGGCCCTCGGGCGTCTCGCCGGATACCCGCTGGTGCATGCGGGTCACCATGTCCACGCGCGCCTGGGCCATGGCGGTGGAGCCGTAGGTGGTGATCATCGCCGCCTCGCCCGTTCGTTTCATGCGGTTGAGCGGATCGGTGCGGAAGGTGGAATGGTCCCAGACGCCGGAGCGGACGCGGGGTTCGGCCAGTTCCAGGATCACCGCCGCCACGCCGCCGATGGCCAGGGCAATCGGATTGGCGTGTACCTTCCAGGCCACCGAGTCCGGGCCGTAGAAGCCGGGGTCGCCCTTCGGCTCCAGGTAGCTCGTGCCGCCGCCGGCGGCGGTTTCGAAGAGGCGGCTCTGGGCTGAGGCCAGGGTCTTCTGCAAGGCCGTGCTCCTAGAGACCGAGGACCAGTCGGGCGATGATGTCCCGCTGGATCTCGTTGGAACCGCCATAGATCGAGGCGGCCCGGTCGTTGAGGTAACGCGCCATCACGGCAAGGCTGTGGTCCGGCCCCACGGGCTCGGCGTTGGAGCCCGGCGCGGCGGCCTCCGGCTGGAACGCCGCGGCATAGGCGCCGGCCGCCTCGACGCCCAGTTCGTCAGCCCGCTGCATGGCTTCGGTCCCGTTTATCTTCAGCATCGAGGACGCCGGTCCCGGATTCTTGCCGCCGGCGAGCGCGCTCAGGACGCGGCGTTCCGACATGTCGATGGCCGTCACCGCGATCTCGGCCTCCATGAGCTTGCGGCGAAAGGCGGGATCGTCCAGCGCGCCCTCGGCCTCGGCGATCGCCCGGACCCGCGCCAGACCGACCTTGAGGCCCGGCGCCGATCCGCCGCCCCGTTCGAACTCGAGCAGGTACTTGGCGACCGTCCAGCCCTGGTTCTCCTCGCCGAGCCGGTTGGCCTTTGGAACCCGGACGCCCTCGAAGAACACTTGGTTGACCTCGTGCTCGCCGGCCAGGGTCACGATCGGATCGACGGTGATCCCAGGCGAGGCCATGTCGATGAGCAGAAAGGTGATCCCGGCCTGCGGTTTGCCCTCGCTCCGGGTCCGGACCAGGCAGAACATCAGGTTCGCCCAGTGGGCGTGGGTCGTCCAAAGCTTGGAGCCGGTCAGGACGTAGTCGTCGCCGTCGCTCTCGGCTCTCAGTTGCAAGGCGGCGAGGTCGGAGCCGGCCCCGGGCTCTGAGTAGCCCTGGCACCAGTAGTCCTCGCCGGAGAGGATGCGCGGCAGGTAATACGCCTTCTGCTCGGGCGTGCCGTAGCCCATCAGGCAGGGGCCGATCATGCGCAGGCCCATGGGCGCCAGGCCCGGCGCGCTGGCGGCCGCGCACTCGGCGGAAAAGATCGAGCGCTGCATCTCGGTCCAACCCGGTCCGCCGTACTCCTTCGGCCAGGACGGCGCAGCCCAGCCGCGGGCGTGCAGGATTCTCTGCCAGACCAGGCTGTGGCGCTTTGCTGTGAAGACGCTGGTCGCGCGGCGGCCGACCTCACGCAGTTCGGGCGTCAGGGCGTCAGCCAGGAAGCCGCGAACTTCGTCGCGGAACGCCAGATCCTCGGGAGCCAGGTCCAGATGCATACGTCAGCCTAGCAC
>JBOHKZ010000081.1:0-8156 GCA_050729355.1 Phenylobacterium sp.
GCGCATAGGTGTCGAACGTGAGCTGGTGGACGAAGGCCCTGAGGCCCGCGTGGCCCTGCGACAGGTCGAGTTGCGGCGCATAGGGCGGGATCGCCAGCACCGTGTGGGAAAGTGAGAGCTTGGCCACCAGCAGGAACGGGAAGGCGAAGAACACCGCCAGCCACAGGTAGGGCGCGACGGCGGCCAACCAGGGGCGTTTCACCGTGTCACCAGCTCGCCGGCGCCGGCGGCGTAGGACGTCCAGACGGCGTCGCCGACCGCGATCTCCAGTGGCGGCCCGACGTTGGCGCGGCTCACCAGAACCTTCTCGGCCCCGGCGTGCACCACGTAGCGCGTGCGGTCGCCGAAGTAGGCGATTTCGGCGACGGCGCCGGGGCGGGCTCCTGCGCTCGGCATTGGCGATATGGTCATCGCCTCCGGCCTCACCGCGCGCCAACCCTGGCCTTCCGGGAAGAGGTTCGCCTCGCCGATGAACTGCGCCACGTAGCGGCTGGCCGGGCGGTCGTAGACCTGGCGCGGCGCGCCGACCTGCTCGACGCGGCCCGCCCGCATCACCGCCATCCGGTCGGCCACCACCATGGCTTCGTCCTGGTCGTGGGTGACGATCATGAAGGTCATCCCCAACCGGCGCTGCAGGGCCATCAGCTCGAGCTGAGTCTCCTCGCGCAGCTTTCGGTCGAGGGCGGCCATGGGCTCGTCGAGCAGGAGGATCCGGGGCTTGGGGGCGATCGCCCGGGCCAGCGCCACGCGCTGGCGCTGGCCGCCGGAGAGCTGGTCGGGCTTGCGGCCCCCCAGGCCGTCCAGCCGCACGAGCGCCAGCATCTCCCCGACCCGCGCCTCGATCTCGGGCTTGGCCATCCGCTGCTGGCGCAGGCCGAACGCGATGTTCTTTGCAACGCTCAGGTGCGGGAAGAGGGCGTAGGACTGGAACATCATGTGCACGGGCCGGCGATGCGGCGGCAGGGGGGCGACATCCTCGCCCGCCAGCAGGATGCGGCCCTCGTCCGGCGCCTCGAAGCCGGCGAGCATCCGCATCAGGGTGGTCTTGCCGCAGCCCGAGGGACCCAGCAGCGCGAAGAACTCGCCCTCGGCGATGTCGAGGGTAACGCCGTCGACTGCGGTGGTGTCGCCGAAGCGCTTGGCGACGCCCTCGAAACGGACCAGCGGCGCCCTCGAACCGTCCGTCGTCATTGGCCGGTCAGGACGCGGGTCCACTGGCGGTTCACCTCGCGCAATAGGTCCTGGTCCTTGGTCGTGGTGACGAACAGGCGCTTGGCGAGCTCGGGCGGCGGGTAGGCGGCCGGGTCGTCGCGCACCGAGGGATCGACCAGCTTGGTCGCCGCCGCATTGGCGTTGGCGTACTTGGTGTAGTTCGACGCCCTGGCGATGATCTCCGGCCGCAGCATGAAGTTCAGGAAGCTGTAGGCGGCCGGCGCGTTCGGCGCGTCGATCGGGATGGTGAAGACGTCGAACCAGACCTGGCTGCCTTCCTTGGGCACGACGTAGCCGATGCGCACCTTGTTCTTCGCCTCCTCGGCGCGGCTCTGGGCCTGCAGCACGTCGCCGGAGTAGCCGATGGCGACGCAGATATCGCCGTTGGCGAGCGCGTCGATGTATTCGGACGTGTGGAACTTGCGGACATAGGGCCGCGCCTTGATCAGGAGGTCGGTCGCCGCGGCGTAGTCGGCTGGCAGTTTCGAGTTGGGGGCTTTGCCGAGGTAGTTCAGCGCCACCGCGTAGATGTCCTCCGATGCGTCGAGGAAATAGACGCCGCAGTCCTTGAGCTTGGCGAGGTTCTTGGGATCGAACACCACCGCCCAGCTGTCGACCTTCTGGCCGGGGAGGCGCTTGGAGACCGCGTCGAGGTTGTAGCCGATGCCGATGGTGCCCTGCATGTACGGCACGGCGTAGCGCCCGCCCGGATCGAAGGCGGCCATGTGCGTCATCACACCGGGGTCGAGGTTGGCGAGCCCCGGCAGCTTGGTCCGGTCGAGCGGCTGGATCGCCTTGGCGGTGATGTAGCGCGGCACATTGTGGTTGGAGGGGACGACGATGTCGTATCCGGTCTGGCCCTGCAGGACCTTGGTCTCCAGCACTTCGTTGGAATCGAAGGTGTCGTAGCGGACCTTGATCCCAGTCTCCTTGGTGAACTGCTCCAGCAGTGCGGGGTCGATGTAGTCGGACCAGTTGTAGATGTGCAGGACGCCCGTGGCCGGCGCTGCGGTCGCAGTCTTCTCCGCCTTCGGGCTGCACGCCGCCAGCGTCAGCGCCGCCGCCACGCCCAGGGCTCTCCACAGAATCCGCATGCCGGCGTCTCCCCCTCGCTGGCGCGAAGTTATAGGGCGCGGGATGCTGCCCTCAACGCCGAATCCTCCGGAGCCTTGCCGATGCCCCCCGCCTGGACCGCGATCGCTCCCGTCCTGCTGCTGATCGCCTCCAATGTGTTCATGACCTTCGCCTGGTACGGCCAGCTGAAGGTGGAGCATCGCCCGATGTGGCTGCTGATCGCGATCAGCTGGGGCATCGCCTTCTTCGAGTACTGCCTGGCGGTCCCGGCGAACCGGATCGGCCGGACGGTCTATGACCCAGCCGAGCTGAAGGCGATGCAGGAGGTGATCACCCTGGTCGTGTTCGCGGTCTTCTCGGTGACCTGGCTTGGCGAGAAGTTCACCCTCAACCACGCCACCGGCTTCGCCCTCATCGCGATCGGGGCGTTCTTCGTGTTCAAAGGGCCGTTCTAAGGGAGAGAGCGCCGCGCGTGGCGCGCGACGCTCCAAGCGATCCTAGGCCGTGGCGGCCTTGGCCGCTCCGAACTTCACCAGGCTGAGCGTGGCGCCGGCGATCACGAACGCGGCCAGCAGGTAGCCCATGTTGATGACCACGAAATTGAGCGTCATGCCCATGTAGAGGTACTCCAGCGCCTGGGTCGTGAAGCTGAAGCAGAACCAGGCGGCCAGCGAGACCATGACCGCCGCCGTCAGGCTTGCCGCGCCCAGCCGCCGTACGAGCCAGTCGAGGCCGAGGACCACGATCAAGGTATTCACGACGCCCAAGCCCATCTTCATATTCATCGCGCCCGCCGCCTCGGTGACGGGTGGGTTGGCCATGGCGGCGGTCCAGGCCTCGCCGAACAACGGGCCGTACCAAAGGAAACCCAGGACTTCGAGCAACACAGTCGCAACGATCACGGCAATCCAGTTGACGCCTTTCAACATGCGAATTCTCCCTGATTAGGCGGTGTGTTTCTCTTGACGACTCAAGGGCCCCCGCCTTCACCCATAGGGAAGGGTTACGCCGATACCGGTGTTTGGCGAGGAAATGTTGCTCGCCGCCTTTGGCGAACGGGAGCGGTCAGCCTATAAGCCCGCGCCTTCTCCTCATTTCGAGAGACGTCATGACCCGCATCCTGATCACCTCCGCGCTCCCCTACATCAACGGCATCAAGCACCTGGGGACGCTGGCGGGCTCGATGCTGCCGGCGGACGTCTACGCCCGGTTCCAGCGCTCCCGGGGCCGCGAGACGCTCTATATCTGCGCCACTGACGAGCACGGCACGCCCACCGAACTCGCTGCCGCCGAGGCGGGCCTCGATCCGGCGACGTTCTGCGCCCAGGCCCATCAGGTGCAGCACGACCTTGGCCGCCAGTTCGGCCTGTCGTGGGACCACTTCGGCCGCTCGTCCTCGCCGCAGAACCACAAGCTGACCCAGCGATTCGCCCAGCAGCTCTGGGAGGGCGGCTTCATCGACGAGCGGGTGACCCAGCAGGTCTACTCCGTCGCCGACAAGCGCTTCCTGCCCGACCGCTACGTGATCGGAACCTGCCCGCACTGCGGCTACGAAGCGGCCCGCGGCGACCAGTGCGAGAACTGCACCCGGGTGCTCGACCCCGCCGACCTCTTACACCCGCGCTCCGCCGTCTCCGGCTCCACCGAGATCGAGATCCGCGGCTCCAAGCACCTCTTCCTTCGCCAGAGCCTGTTCGCCCACAAGCTGCGCACCTGGATCGAGGCCAAGCGGGCGCATTGGCCGAACCTAGTCACCTCCATCGCGCTGAAGTGGCTGGACGAGGGACTGCAGGACCGCGGGATCACCCGCGACCTGGAGTGGGGCGTGCCGGTCAACGCCTTCGAATGGGGCCCGAACCCCGACGGCCAGTCGCCCGACATCGAGGGCCTGGCGGGCAAGGTCTTCTACGTCTGGTTCGACGCGCCGATCGAATACATCGCCGCCACCTGGGAGTGGGCCGACGCGCGCGCCCAGGAGGAGGGCCGCGGCCCCGCCAAGGACGAGGAATGGGAACGCTGGTGGCGCCAGCCCGCCGCCGCGGACGTGACCTACGTGGAGTTCATGGGCAAGGATAACGTGCCCTTCCACACCGTGGGCTTCCCCTGCACCCTGATCGGCCTGAACGAGAAGCTGAACGCCGACGGCACGTGGTCGGCGACCAGCAACGCGCCCTGGAAGCTGGTGGACGAGCTCAAGGGCTTCAACTGGCTGGACTATTACGGCGGCCGGTTCTCCACCTCGCAGAACCGCGGCGTCTTCATGGACCAGGCGCTGGAGCTGCTGCCGGCCGACTACTGGCGCTGGTGGATCACCGCCAACACGCCGGAGACCTCCGACGCGACCTTTGTGTGGGAGCAGTTCCAGGCCCAGGTGAACGCCGACCTGGCCGATGTGCTGGGCAATTTCGTCAACCGCATCCTGAAGTTCACCGAGACGCGGTTCGACGGCGTCGTGCCGGCGGGCGGTTCGGACGGGCCTCTGGAGGTCAAGCTCGCGGCCGACGTGCTGGCCAAGCTGCGCGAACTCACTGAGCACCTGGAGGGCCGCGAGTTCCGCAAGGCCTCGGCCGCGCTTCGGCAGCTGTGGGTGCTGGGCAACCAGTACCTGACCGAGGCCGCGCCCTGGACCGCGCTGAAAACCGATCCGGAGCGGGCAGGGGTCGCCGTGCGCACCGGCTTGAACCTCGTTGCCCTGTTCGCCAAGGTCGCCGAGCCGTTCATTCCCTTCACGGCCGAGACCATCGCGCTCTCGGTCGGCGAGAGCTTCCCCGGCAAGTGGCCGCCGCTCGACGGTTCGCCGGTGCTCGACGTCATGCCGCACGGCCGCGCGGTGAAGGCCCCCGACGTGCTGTTCAGGAAGGTCGAGGACGGCCAGGTCGCCGAATGGCGCGAGCGGTTCGGCGGTCCCGAGCCGGTGGCGCAACCCGCCTGAAGCGCGGGATCAGCCCTGCGATCCGCTCGGCTGCAAGCCTGCAGGCTTCAGGTCGAGGAAGCTCGGCATGATCGCGTTGTAGGTCTCGCGCTGGCCGAGGCTCAGCACCACGTCGCGATGGCCTTCCCACATCATGTGCAGGGCCACGTAGAGGACGATGATCAGGCCCACGTAGCCGATCCAGCGGTGACGCTGCAGCAGGTTGGCGATCCAGCTCGCGGCCAGGCCCATCAGGGCGACGGAGAGGATCAGGCCGAACACCAGCACCACCGGGTGCTCGCGCGCCGCGCCGGCGACCGCCAGCACATTGTCCAATGACATCGACACGTCCGCCGCCAGGATTGTCAGGAATGCGCTTCGGAGGGTCTTGGCCTGCGGAGGGGCGGCGCCGGCGTGCATTTGCGGGCCCGCCGCGACGGCGTGCAGGGCCGGTTCAGCGGCCAGGTCGCGCCACATCTTCCAGCAGACCCACAGGAGCAGCAGGCCGCCGCCGAACAGCAGGCCGATGACGCTGAGGAGCTGGGTGGTGATCAGGGCGAAACCGATCCGCATCGCCACGGCAGCGGCTAGGCCCAGCAGGATCACCTTGCGCCTCTGCTCGGGCGGCAGGCCGCCGGCCGCCAGGCCGACCGCGACGGCGTTGTCGCCGGCCAGCACCAGGTCGATCATCAGCACCTGCAGGAAGGCGGTGAAGGTCTCGATCATCGGATTGAGATGGCGCGGCGATCCTGCTCGCGCAAGCGCCTCACTTCGGCCGGTGGCGCTCCGCCATCTCGTGGGGCGTGATGTCGAAGCGGTTGGGCATGACGGCGTTGTATTGCGCGGTGTCGTTCAGATCGATCGCCACCGTGCGCGCGCCTTCCCAAAGCATGTGCAGCGAGACGTAGAAGACGATCGCCAGGCCGACGTAGCTGATCCAGCGGAAGCGGTGCAGCAGCTTGGCGATCCAGGTGGCCGCCACGCCCATCAGGGTGATCGAGAGCAGGAGGCCCACGATCAGCACCGTGGGGTGTTCGCGCGCCGCGCCGGCCACCGCCAGCACGTTGTCGAGCGACATGGTGAGGTCGGCCACCAGTATCTGCACCATCGCCTGGCCCATGGTCTTGGCCTTGGGCTGCGCTTTGGGCGACGCGCCGATGACCACGCCGGTGGCCTGTTCGAGGGCGGCCTCGCCTTCGGCGCCTTCCTCGCGGCCCTGCGCGCGCAGCTCGCGCCACATCTTCCAGCAGACCCAGAGGAGCAGGAGACCGCCTGCCAGCAGCAGGCCCACGAGCTTGAGGAGCTGGGTGGTGATCAGCGCGAAGCCGATCAGCATCACCACCGCCGCGGCCAGGCCCAGTACGATGGCCCGCTTGCGCTGCTTGGGCGGCAGGCCGGACGCCGACAGCCCCACGGCCACCGCGTTGTCGCCGGCCAGCGCCAGGTCGATCATAACGACCTGGAAGAACGCGCCGAGCGCGCCGGCGGAGGGCAGGAGCGGGATAGCCATCGTCCCTCAATGCGGCAGCCGGCGGACGGCTGCAACAAGCGCAAGTGTAGTCAGCGGCTTCGCGGGCGCGACGCCTCGTAGAGTGCGACGGCCGCGGCGGCGGAGACGTTCAGGCTCTCGAATCCGCCGGGCATGGGGATTTTCGCCAGTTCATCGCAATGCTCGGCCACCAGCCGGCGCATGCCTTCCCCCTCGGAGCCCAGGACCAGAACGGTCGGCCCGCCGGTGAGGGCCTCGCCCAGGCCCTGCTCCGCGTCCCCTGTCAGCCCCACGGCGCGCCACCCCGCGTCGGTCAGCTCGTCGAGGGCGCGGGAGAGGTTCACGACCCGGGCCACGGGCACCTTGTCCACGGCGCCCGCTGCAGCCTTGGCGAGCGCGCCGGTGAAGCGCGGCGCGTGCCGGTCCTGCAGCACCACGCCCACGGTGCCGAACGCGGCGGCCGAGCGCAGGATCGCGCCGACGTTCTGCGGGTCGGTCACCTGGTCGAGCATGAGAATCACTGCGCCGGGTTCGGCCGCGAAATCGGCGAGGTCGGCCGGCTCCAGCACCGCGCCGCGCATCGCCACGCCCTGGTGGACGGCGCCCTGCGGCAGGCGCTGGGCGATCTGCTGGTTGTCCGCCTGCTGGGTCGTCGCCTGGCGGCCGAACTTCGCTTCGATCTGCTTGATCCGCTCAGGGGTGGCGAGGATCAATTCGGGGTCGCCGCGCAGGGGATTGGCCAGCGCCGCCTCCACCGCGTGCCAGCCCCAAAGCCAGTCGTCGGCGACCGCTTCCGGACGTCTGGAAAAGTGCCCGTGGGCGCGCGGTTTACGGCCTTTTCGGGCGTCGTTGCGTTCGGGATGCGAGGCCACTATAAGACGCGCTCCAAATTGGGGCCCCCGGACGGGCGACCGCCTTTAGGACCGTGTGTTGGCGCTCTTATGCCCCTCGCGAGCCTGGGCGGAAGGCTTTTGTTCAAAGGCCCCGACTGGAACGTGACAGTTGAAAGTGGATACCGGTTTCAACGCCCGTCACGTTCCAATACTGCATCCTTGGGATTTATGCCTTCGGCAGAAATCCCGGGGGCTCCGAGCGCGAGGGGGAATGTCCCGAGCGGCAAAGGGGGGGGACTGTAAATCCCCTGGCGTACGCCTTCGTAGGTTCGAGTCCTACTTCCCCCACCACGCCTCGGAGTCGACTGAGGAGAGATTAGGGCGTCCCGCCCAGAGACTGCGGGTATAGCACAATGGTAGTGCAGCAGCCTTCCAAGCTGAATATGCGGGTTCGATTCCCGCTACCCGCTCCAAGTAACTGTTCCACCTAGACAACGCCCGTAGGACCCGATGGCCAAAGAGAAATTCAACCGCAACAAGCCGCACCTGAACATCGGCACGATCGGTCACGTTGACCACGGCAAGACGACGCTGACGGCGGCGATCACGATGGTTCTGGCGAAGGCCAGCGGCGGCA
>JBOHKZ010000082.1:0-11120 GCA_050729355.1 Phenylobacterium sp.
GCGCCGCGGCGCCGGTCTGGGTGGTGGGCCGCTCGAAGCGCGCGTCGTCAGGATAACGGGCGTCCGACAAGGTGTAATTGGAGCCTTCGCGGAACTGATAGAGTCCGACCAGCCACTGGACCGGGCCGTCGTTCGTCGAGGCGAAGTTTAGCTCGTTCGAGAACCACCAGACCTCTTCTTCGTACTGGTTGTTCTGACGCGGCGAGACGATGGCGTTCGTCGTCTGGCCGGGAATGAGCGCCGTGGTCGGACCGCGCGCCGGGATCGGCAGCAGGAACGACGCCTGGCGGGACGTGCCGTCCTGGTCGGTCTGCAGGCGGTAATCGTAGTAGGTCATCCCGCCGATGTACTTCACGTCGACGCCGTCGAGGTGCAGCGTGGATTGCAGCTCGTAGGTGTTGCTCTCGAGGTTGATGTAGTTGCCGTCGTCGGTGTCGAAGCAGAGCTGGCAGGTGTTGCCGGGGATCGACGGGCTGAGGCCGAAAGCCGAGTTCGGCGTCAGGGCCGCGGAGTTGGTCGAGGTGACGTCGCGCAGGCCGTAGATCGCGGTCGTGCGGCCGCCCGGGCCACGGCCGAGGTTGTGCCACTCGGTGGTCGAAGCCTTGGTCCACCAGTCCAGCTTGCCGTCGGCGATGCTGCCGTCGAGCTGGCCTTCCACGGTCCACTGGGCGCCGCGGTTGCCTTCGCTCTTGCCGTTGGGGTTCAGGTTGGTGAACACGCCGTCGCCGATGTGGTTGTACGAGCCGGCGAGGCGGCCGCGGATGTTTCCGAACAGCGGGCCCGAGATGGCGGCTTCTTCACCGAGGGTGTTGTAGTTGCCGACCGTGCCGCGCACTTCGGCGTAGAGGTCGTCGGTCGGGCGCTTGGAGATGATGTTCAGCGCGCCGCCGATGGAGTTGCGGCCGTAGAGGGTGCCTTGCGGACCGCGCAGGGCTTCCGTCCGGTCGATGAACAGGGTGGACTGGGCGAAGGCCGTCACCGACGAGGTGTAGGCGCCATCGGAGTACATCGCCACGCCGCCCTCGGAGGAGCGGTTGTTGGTGAAGCGACCGATGCCGCGCATCGCGATACGGTCGTTGTTGGTGGAGTAGGCTAGGCCCGGGGTGAAGTTCGTCAGGTCCTGCACCGAGTTGATGCCGACCATTTCACGGCGCTCGTCGGTGAAGGCGGACACGGCTACCGGCACGTCTTGCAGCGACTGTTCGCGCTTTTCGGCGGTGACCACCAGCTCTTCGATGGTGTTGGAGTCAGCGGCGTCAGCCGCGTGCGCGGCGCCGCCAAGCATCGCGGCGAACACCGCGCAGGACGCAAGCAAATTCAACTTGTGGTGCATTTCAGAAGCCCTCCCAGAGAGATCAGGTGTCGCTTGTTGGGTCTCGCGACGTTGCGCGGGAACCTGATGCGCTCCGGACGTGGGGTCAACCGAAGTATGTCGAAAATGCGGTATGGTCGCGAACGTGTTACAGTTATGACGCACGAGACAAGAGCGTCAAAAATCGTACCCGATTTCCGAGAACGACGTTACCAATGCAAAGCTTGGAAAAGTCAGAAGATTAGGTACGCATCGGCGCTCAACGGGGTGTGTAGATGGCGCTAAGCCTATCGGCTGTGTTGGGGATACGTTCCAACCTAGGGTAGCGAAGACCGCCCCGGTAATCGATCTGGACCGTCCGGAATTGGTCGCCGGCCTTGACGATCAGGCTGAGCGGCGCGCCGGTTTTGGCCGCCGTGATCGCGTCTTTCAGCCGGTCGGCGTCATAGGTGACGCCGTTGACGGCCAGGACCTTGCCGCCGACCGTCAGCCCCGCCTTGAACGCCGGACCGTCCCACTGCACGGCCGTCAGCTCGCCGTCGCGGTTGACGGTGAGGCCGATCGAATAGGTGAAGTCGACGGTGCGCCGACGCCCCTCGGCAGACTTGAAATAGTCGGTGGGCTTGTCGGTATAGACGAGCTTCCAGCCGCCGCGGGTCAGGCCATCGAGCGGCGGGGCGACGGCGACCTCGTCGATGCGCGCGTGCAGGAAGCTCGCCCAGTCATAGGGCTCCACCTTGTTCAGCGCCGCGACCACGTCGTCGAAGGTGTAGGGCGCCGGCGTCCAGCTGCCGTTCTCGATGCCGAAGAAGGCCTTGGCGAAATCGTCGAGCGAGCGTTTGCCGCCGGACCGCTCGCGGATCAGGGTGTCGACGTCGAGCCATACCAGCTGGCCCTCGGAATAGTAGTCCTCGCTGCGCTGCCAGCTGGTCCAGGGGGCCGGCCTGCGTGAGGCGACGATCGGGTCGTTGGTGGTGTCCTCGACCGGCCGCCACCGGCGCCCGACCCGGTTCTCATAGGTCGCGGCGGTGGCGGCGAGCGCGTCCAGCGCATCCTGCCTGGAAAGCAGGCCCGAGCGGCCGGCGAGAACGAACCCCCAATACTGCGTCTGGCCCTCATAGACCCACAGCAGCGAGCCCCGCATGGGCACGTTGTAGTTCGGGGTCCACAGGTCCGCCGGGCGACGGAACTTGCCGTTCCAGGAGTGGGTGTACTCGTGGGGCAGGAGGTCGCGCGCCGCCTGCGTCGTCGCCCAGTCGGTGAAGTAGCCCGGGATCGTGCCGTCCTCGCTGGAGCGGTGATGCTCCACGCCGATGCCGCCCATCCGGTCGGTGAAGGCCACCAGGAAGTCATAGTGGTCGTAATGGTGCGAGCCGTAGAGCTTGTAGGCCTGCTGCACGAGTTCGCGGTGCTTTGCGATCTGGTCCGGCGTCGCCTCGAGAAGCTCCGGCCGATCCGCGACGATATCCATGCGCACAGGCGCCGGCCCGGTGGGATCCAGGTCGATCTGGCGGAAATAGCGGCCAGCGAACATCGGCGAGTCGATCAGGGTCTCGAACGGGACCTGCTTGAAGCGGGTGACGCCGTCCGCGGTGCTCGCCACCTCCAGCGCCGTTCCGAACTTCCAGCCCTCGGGCAGGCGGACGCTGGCGTCGATGGGGATGCGGCGGGTGAAGTAGCCGGCCGGGTAGAGCGCCATCGAGAACCACTGCAGGTTCATCATCTCGGGCGTCACCACGATCCGGCCCTGGTCGGCTGCGGTGGGCGAGGTGTAGTCGAACGCGATGTCGAGGGCGCTGACGCCGGACGGCACATCGACGTGGAAGGCGAAGACGTCCACCGGATCGCGCGTCCACGGGATCACCTTGCCGCCGCCGCGGATCACCAGGCCGGCGAGCTTCTCGATCTGGCCGCGGGGAGCGTGGTTGCCGGGAATCCAGGCCGGGTAGAGGAGGGTGGTCGGCCCGGTCTTGGCGACCGGGATGGTCTCGCGCACCTGGAAGATGCGGCGTTGCGTGTCGGTGGCGTCGACCTCGAGCTTGATCACGCCGGGAAAGGCGACGTCCTGGGGCCCGGCGATCGGCGCCGGCATCGGATAGGGCTGAGGGCCTTCGGACGTCTCGGCAAGGGCGCCGGTCGCGGACAGGAACACCGCCGCGGCGGCGGCGAACAGGGTGGTCTTCAAAGACGGGAATCCTCAGCCGGCTGACGTCGGTCGCGATGCTAGTTGCGGTGACGTAAGTCGCCAATGGCGAGGCTCGACAATCTGGAAGAACGCCAATCGACGAACGAGCTATTCAACCTCAAGTATACGAGATACAAAAACACCCTCACTCAAGGGGGGTCGAAGAGATGTTTGCTCGATTGGGACTGCTTTCCATCCTGGCGGCGGCGACGCTGGCGCTTGCGGGGTGTCAGCCCGCCAAGCCGGCGGATGCGCCGGCCGCCGATGCCGCGATCGCAGCGGCGCCTGCCGCGGCGACGGTGGCGGCCGCCGCGCCTGCCGAGGGCAATCCGACCGGCGGGAAGTGCGGCGCGATCGTGGGCCTCAAGTGCAGCGCGAAGGGTGACTTCTGCAAGCTGGCCACCGGCCAGTGCGCGGTGGCCGACGCCGAGGGCGTCTGCACCACCCCTCCGGAAATCTGCACGAAGGAATTCAAGCCGGTCTGCGGTTGCGACGGGAATACCTATGGCAACGCCTGTGAGGCGGCCAGCCACAGCGTCAGCGTCGCCTCGGTGGGCGCGTGCAAACCGAAGGGCTAGGTCAAGAAAAAGGGCCGCGGGTTGCGCCGCGGCCCCTGTCTTGGTTCAGGTCGCCCTGACTAGCACTTGTAGTACATGTCGAACTCGACCGGGTGCGGGTGCAGCGCCAGGCGCATCACCTCTTCCATCTTGAGCTCGATGTAGGCGTCGATGAAGTCGTCGTTCATGACGCCGCCGGCCTTCAGGAAGCCGCGGTCCTTGTCGAGGTTCTCGAGCGCTTCCTTCAGCGAGCCGCAGACTTCCGGGATCTTCTTCTGCTCGCGCGGCGGCAGGTCGTAGAGGTTCTTGTCGGCCGGCGCGCCCGGGTCGATCTGGTTGATGATGCCGTCGATGCCGGCCATCAGCAGGGCGGTGAAGGTCAGGTAGGGGTTGCCCATCGGGTCCGGGAAGCGGGCTTCCAGGCGCTTGCCCTTGGGGCTGTCCACGTGCGGGATGCGGATCGAGGCCGAGCGGTTGCGGGCCGAATAGGCCAGCTTCACCGGGGCTTCGTAGCCGGGCACCAGGCGCTTGTAGGAGTTGGTGGTCGAGTTCGAGAAGGCGTTGATCGCCTTGGCGTGCTTGATGATGCCGCCGATGTACCAGAGGCACATCTGGGAGAGGCCCGCGTACTTGTCGCCGGCGAAGAGCGGCTTGCCGTCGCCCCAGATCGACTGGTGGACGTGCATGCCGGAGCCGTTGTCGCCGAACATCGGCTTGGCCATGAAGGTCGCGGTCTTGCCGTAGGCGTGGGCGACGTTCTGGATGACGTACTTATAGAGCTGCAGGCGGTCGGCCATGACGATCATGGTGTCGAACTTCAGGCCGAGCTCGTGCTGGGCGGGCGCCACTTCGTGGTGGTGCTTTTCCGGCTTCATGCCCAGCTCGCCCATGACGGCCAGCATCTCGCCGCGCAGGTCCTGGGCGCTGTCGACCGGGTTCACCGGGAAATAGCCGCCCTTCGGGCCCGGGCGGTGGCCCATGTTGCCTTCTTCGTACTCCTTGGCCGAATTGATCGGCAGCTCGCTGGCGTCATAGGAGTAGCCGGTGTTGTGCGGCTGGGTGGACCAGCGCACGTCGTCGAAGATGAAGAACTCGGCTTCCGGGCCGAAGAACACCGTGTCGCCGATGCCGGAGGCCTTCACGAAGTTCAGCGCCGCCTTGGCGATCGAGCGCGGGTCGCGGTCGTAGGGGGTGCCGGTATCGGGGTTCACCACGTCGCAGAACAGCGCCATCGTGGTCTGCTGGTAGAAGGGGTCGATGATCGCGCTATCCAGGTCCGGACGCAGCTTCATGTCGCTTTCGTTGATCGCCTTCCAGCCGGCGATGGACGAACCGTCGAACATGGTGCCGTCGGTGAGGAAGTCGTCATCGACCAGGTCGATGTCGAAGGTCACGTGCTGCATCTTCCCGCGGATGTCGGTGAAGCGCACGTCGACGTACTTGACGTCCTTTTCCTTGATCTGAGCCAGGATGTCTTTGGCGGTCGTGGCCATGGTGGCAGTCCCCTTCTTATCGGTCTCGATGGTGATGGATGGTTAGACGGCGGCGGGTCCGGTTTCTCCTGTCCGGATTCGCATGACGTCGAGGATTTCGGAGATGAAGATCTTGCCGTCGCCGATGCGCCCGGTGCGGGCGGCGGTGGCGATGGCCTCCAGCGCGCGATCGAGCTGGTCGTCGGCGATGACCACCTCGATCTTGATCTTGGGCAGGAAGTCCACGACGTACTCCGCCCCGCGGTAGAGTTCGGTCTGGCCCTTCTGGCGGCCGTAGCCCTTGGCCTCGATCACCGTGAGGCCCTGGACGCCCAGCTCCTGCAACGCCTCTTTCACTTCGTCCAACTTGAACGGCTTGATGACGGCTTCGATCTTCTTCATCGCGACGGGTACTCAAAAGGGCGCCCGCCCCGGGCGGTCGAGGCGGACGGAGCACGCTCGGCATGGGCTGGACAAGCGCGGGTCCGGCGAGAGCGGGCCTCCGCAAGCGCCAATCGGGCTCGTGCCTAGGAATCGGGCGCCGCGAGTTCAAAAACAAGTCAGTGCCGAAATCGCCTTGTGACCCTGGCTTCGGCGCCTAGGATCGCCGCGAAGCAAGGTCGGGAGCGATGGCAGGCATGGGCAATGTGACCCCAGTTCTTATCGGAGTAGGGCAATTGACCTACCGCGGCGATCCGGCCTCTTCGCCGTCGCCAGGCAGCCTGCTGAAGATTGCAGCGGAACGCGCGGCGGCGGACGCGGGAATTGGCGCGGCCGGCCTGGCGGCGATCGACGCCCTGGCCGTGGCGGGTTTCACGATCGATGCGCCGGGATCCAACCGGGGTACGATTCCGCACTCCACCAACCCGCCGAAGAGCCTGGCCAAGGCGTTGGGCGCGAGCCCCGGCTGGGCGGTCTACTCCCACATGGGCGGGAACACGCCGCAGCAGCTGGTCAACGTCCTGGCCGAGCGGATCGCCAGGGGCGAGACCGAACTTGGGCTTGCCGTTGGCGCGGAGTTCCTGGGCTCGGCCATGAAGCGGCTGACCAAGGGCCTGGGTTTCGCCGACTGGCAGGAGGACGAAGACCTGCCGGAGCCGCAGCGGATCGGCGATCCCCGGCCCGGCGTCACGCCCTACGAGGCGCGTCACGCCCTGAACCGGCCGATCAACATCTATCCGCTGTTCGAGAATGCTCTGCGGGCCCGCGACGGGCGCTCGCTCGCCGATCACCAGACGCGGCTGGGCAAGCTCTTCGCGCCCTTCACCAAGGTGGCGGCGCACAATCCCGAGGCCTGGTTCCCGGTGGAGCGCTCGGCCGAGGAACTGGTGGCGGTCTCCGAGAAGAACCGGATGATCGGCTACCCCTATCCCAAGCAGCTGAACGCCATCATGGAGGTCGACCAGTCCGCAGGCGTGATCCTCGCCAGCGAGGCCAAGGCCCGCGAGTTGGGCGTTCCGGAGGACAAGTGGGTCTATCTTCACGGCTGTGCGGACGCTGCCGACCTCTGGAACCCGATCGACCGGCAGAATTTCCACTCCAGCCCGGCCATGCGGCTGACCGGCAAGCGGGCGCTGGAGATGGCGGGGATCGGTCTCGATCGGATCGACTTCATTGACCTCTATTCCTGCTTCCCCGTGGCGGTGGAGATCGGAGCGGAGGAAATGGGGCTGGCGCTGGACGACCCGCGCGGCCTGACCGTGACCGGCGGACTGCCCTACGCCGGGGGCCCCGGAAACAACTACGTCATGCACTCCATCGCGGCGATGACGCAGAAGCTGCGGGCGAAACCCGGGGCCTACGGGCTGGTCACCGCCAACGGCTGGTACCTGACCAAGCAGTCGACGGGGATTTATTCGACGAAGCGCCCCGAAGCGCCCTTCGAACGCGAGGACCCCGCGGTGATCCAGCGCCAGATCGACGCCCTGCCGCACCCCGATGTCATCGAACAGCCGCAAGGCGCGGGCAGGGTGGAGACCTATACCGTCGTCCACCGCCGCGAGGGGCCGTACATGGGGATCGTCGTTGGCCGGGACGCGAACGACCGCCGCTTCGTGGCTGTCACGCCCAACGATCCGGCGACGCTTGCGAAGCTGGAGGCGACGGAGCAGGTGGGGCGGACCGGCTCGGTGAGCCAGGGCCCCGACGGCCAGACCAACCTCTTCACTCCGGATTGATGACCCCATGCCGCGCCTCTACCTGATCCGCCACGGCAAGCCCGCCTCGACCTGGGGGGATGCCGACGAGGACCCGGGCCTCGACGAGACGGGGCGCACGCAGGCGATCGCGGCGCGTGACTGGCTCCTGTCGCGGCCGGCCGGCGAACGGCCGGAGCGGGTGGTGAGCTCGCCGCTCAAGCGCTGCCGCGAGACGGCCCAGCCGACCGCAGATGCGTTGGGCGTCGCGGTGGAGATCGACCCGCTGGTCGGCGAGATCCCGACGCCGGCGGCGCTGCACCCGAGCGAGCGGCCCAGTTGGCTGCGGCAGGTGTTCCAGGGGACCTGGGGCGAGATCCAGGGCGACCTCGACTACGACGCCTGGCGCCGCGAGATGGTGGCCAGCCTGCGCGCCCGCGGCGACACCGCGGTGTTCTCGCACTATGTGGCGATCAACGCGGTGGTCTCGCATCTGCTGGGCGATGACCGTGTACTGAGCTTCCGGCCCGACCACACCTCGATCACCATTCTGGAGACCGACGGAGCCGACCTGGTGCTGGTTGAAAAGGGCCGGGAAGCCGCCACCGGGGTACTTTAGGATGGGATGCTAAGGTCTTGAACATACGCCCGATCTTGTCTGTGGCGGAAATGGCCAGGGCCGACGCCGCGGCGATCGCCGCCGGGACCTCGGGCCTCGAATTGATGGAGCGGGCCGGGACCGCCGTGGCCGATGCGGTTTGTGCGCGCTTCCGCCAGCAGCCCGCCGTGGTGCTCTGCGGGCCGGGGAACAATGGCGGCGACGGCTATGTGGCGGCCCGCGTCCTGGCCGACCGCGGCTGGCCGGTCGAAGTGCGCACGTTCGGCGAACCGGCAACACAGGACGCCCAGGCGGCCTCGAGCCGCTGGGAAGGGCCGAGCCGGCCGCTCAATGGTTCGCCCGAGCCGGGCCTGCTGATCGACGCGCTGTTCGGCGCGGGGCTCTCGCGCCCGCTGGACGGGCCGGCGGCCTACGCCGTGCAGCGGATGGCCGAGACGCCCGAGCGGGTGATCGCCGTCGATACGCCGAGCGGCGTTCCTGGCGACACCGGCCTGCCGACCGGCCCCGCCGCCTGTGCGGCGCTTACGGTCACCTTCCACGCCAAGAAGCCCGCCCACCTGCTGGAGCCCGGGCGGGGGCGCTGCGGCGAGGTCGTGGTGGCGGATATCGGGCTGGGCGACACGCCAAGCCGCACGGCGGAGAACGGTCCGGAGCTCTGGCTGCCGCGGTTTCCGTGGCCAAGCGCCGCCTCGCACAAGCACGCGCGCGGCCGGCTGATCGTGGTCAGCGGCGAGGCCTGGAGCACCGGTGCGGCCAGGCTCGCGGCGCGCGGCGCTCTTCGCATCGGGGCGGGCCTGGTGACCCTGCTGTCGCCGCCGGACGCGCTGGCGTCGAACGCCGCGCACCTGGAGGCCGTGATGCTGCGGCCGTTCGAGACGGACCTCGAACTGGAGCAGGCCGCCGCCGACGTGGACGCCGCCGTCATCGGCCCGGCCGCCGGCGTCACCGACACCACTTTGCTGAACGTGCTGGCGCTGGCGCGGACCGGCGCGGCCCTGGTGCTGGACGCCGACGCCATCACCATCTTCCGCGACGATCCGGAGGAGCTGTTCTCGGTGCTCGACCGCGACGACGTGCTGACCCCGCATCCCGGCGAGTTCGAGCGCCTGTTCCCGGGGCTGCTGGCCGGTTCGCCCGAGCGGATCACGGCGGCCAGGCGGGCAGCCGAACGGGCCGGGGCCGTGGTCCTGCTGAAGGGAGCGGACACGGTGATCGCAGCCCCCGACGGCCGCTGCGTGGTCAACGGCAACGGTTCGCCGTGGCTTGCCACCGCTGGCTCCGGCGACGTGCTGGCCGGGTTCATCGGCGGGCTGGTCGCCCAGGGGATGGAGAGCTTCGAGGCGGCCTGCGCCGCCGCCTGGATCCACGCCGAGGCGGCCGAATTGCATGGGCCTGGCCTGATCTCCGAGGACCTGCCGGGTCTGGCGCCCGCGGTGCTGCGCCGACTGCACGACGAACGATAGAATAAGGGCGGCGGATTGCTCCGCCGCCCGATCCCGTTTCGATCTGTCGCCCGACTAGAAGTCGGCGGTCAGGCCGATGAAGAAGTAGCGGCCCAGGCCGTCGTAGACCTGCGGCCAGATGTTCTGGTTGCACGCGCCGTTCGGGCAGTTGGTCGCTCCGCTGAGCGGCGGATCGTTGTCGAACACGTTATTGACGCCGGCCCGGAAGCTGTAGCTGTCCTTGATCTTCCAGGTCGCCAGCAGGTCGATGTAGCTCTGCGCATCGAACTTGCGGTCGCTCAGCGGGCCGGTCGGGGCCGCGGCGCCGCCCAGCGCCGGGTTGCTGGAGGTGGTGTCCAGCTTCACCGACGAGAAGTAGCGCCACTGGGCCGAGAGGCCGAAGCCGCCGATCCAGCCGTACTCGTAGGGCGTGTTCCAGGTCAGGCGCATCTTGTGGCGCCATTCCGGGTTAGGCGTCTGGGTGCCGCCGAGCGCCGAGCAGAGCGCGCCATAGAGGCCCGCACAGTCGATCGGGTCGTCGCCCTTCAGCGGGGTGGTTTCCAGCTTATCGAGCCAGGTGCCGTTGAAGTTGAACGCCAGCGAGCCCGCGTCGTTGAGGCCGAAGGTGTCGAGGCCGATGCGGTAGGTCGCCGAGACGTCGATGCCCGAGGTGCGCAGGCCGCCCGTGTTGAAGGTGGTGTCGGTGACGAAGCCCTGGGTCGACCGCAGCGAGCCGATCGAGTCACGGCGTACGAGCGGGCAGTAGGACGGCGTCGTTCCGTTGATGCAGCCCAGCAGGATGGTGTCGGCGCCGATGTTGGCGATGTAGTCCTTCACCTTGATGTCGAAGTAGTCGAGCGTGAAGTTCAGCCCCGGGACGAAGGTCGGCGACCAGACGACGCCCACGGTATAGGTGTCGGCGGTTTCCGGCTTCAGGTTGGGGTTGCCGCCGGTCTGGCCGTAGTACTGGTTGGCCGGATCGGGTTCGAGCGCCAGGACCTGGGCCGGCGTCAGGCCGAACAACGTGGCGCAGCGGGCGACGTTCGCGGCGCTGTGGTTCTCGGCGCAGGGGTCGGTCGTACCGTCCAGCACGACGTTCGGCGGCGAGAACAGTTCCACGACGTTCGGGGCGCGGACGGCGCGGTTGTAGCCGGCGCGGAAGCGGACGCCGTCGATCACGGTCCAGTCGCCGGCCACCTTGTAGGTGTTGGTGACGCCGGCGTTCGAATAGTCCGAGTAGCGGTAGGCGAGCTCGAGGGTGATGTCCTTGGCCCAGGGCTGATCCTGCACCAGCGGCACACGCGCTTCGCCGAAGATTTCGTAGACGTCGTAGCCGCCATCCACGGGCGGAGAGGCTCCGCCGGCGCCGTTCAGCTGACCCGAGGCCTGCACGAAGTC
>JBOHKZ010000083.1:0-6014 GCA_050729355.1 Phenylobacterium sp.
GCGAAGGACCCCGCGGGGCTCCTGGCCTGGTGCCTCGGGCCGGAAGCCGCGGCCGGCCGGTTCGACGCCGACCTGCTCCCGGACACCGTGCTCAAGTCGCTGGCCCAGGATCCCGCGCCGCTCTTCAAGGCGGCCCAGATGGCTGAGCGGTCCGCCGCCCCCACCGACCTGCAACGCCGCCTGAGCGCCGGCTTCGGCGCCGGGCAACGCGCCCGCTGGCCGGACGCCCTCACCGCCCCGCTGCGCGATCCCTACCTGCAGCCGGCGCCGGGCCACCCCGCGCCGTTCGTGAAGCTCTTCCTGGAGATCTGGGAGCCGCGGCCCGACCTGCAGCGGCTCTACCCGCTGACCACTACGCTCAGCCGGGTGCGCTACCTGCGCTGGCTGATCGCCGGCGGCCTCACGGAATACGGCGTCGAGCTCGCCGCCCTGCCTCCTGCCGTCCGCAACCATCCGATGTTCCGCCTGGCCGAGCTCAGCGTGCGCCGCCATCGCCGGCCCGTCTCCGCGGCTCCGCCCGTGCGGGCCGCAAAGCTGCTGGTCCTGGAGACTGTCGACGGCGCGACGATCCCGGCCGACACCCTGGCCTACGACGCCGCGACCGGCCGCTTCCAGGGCCCCGGCGGTCCTTCCGCGGCGCCGGGCCGTGTGGACCAGGTCGTGTTCCGGACCGCTCCGGCGCTCGTCCCCGCCGACGCCATCGCGCTCTACGCCAAGGGCGTCCGCTGGAGCCGCGCGACGGCCGCCTGGACGCCGGAACAGGTGAAGGCGCTCGCCAAGGACGACCTCGTGCGCGGCTTCGTCGATGAGATCGAGACGCCGGCCGACAAGGCGCTGGCGACCAACCCATGAGCGGGCTGGGCGGCCTCCAGGCTCTCTGGCGGCGCGCCCTGCCCAAATCCGTGCGAAGCGTCGCCGGGCCGATGCTGAGCGCCGCGACCCGCACCTACGCCCGTATCAACGCCGGTCGCCGCACGGCCGGCCCTCCTACCGGCCATGACCTCAAGGTCGTCGGCCTGTTCTCCGCCACCAGCGGTATCGCCGCCTCCGCCAAGCTCTGCGTGCGGGCGTTCGAGGCTCTGGGCATACCCGTGGAGAAGGTCGACGTGGCCACCAGTGGCGGCCTCGACTTCACCCGCGGCCTCACCCGGCCCACCGCCGCAGCGGCCTGGATCTTCCACCTGAACCCGGCTGAGCTGCTCGCCGCCATGGCCATCCTGGGGCCCCGCAAGGTCGTGGGACCGCGCTACGGATTCTGGGCGTGGGAACTGCCCAAGGCGCCGGTCGCCTGGCTGAAGGACGCCGCCGTGGTCGACGAAGTCTGGGCGCCCAGCCGCTACACCGCCACATCCCTGGAAGGCGCCGCCGCGCCCGTCCGCGTGGTGCCGCATCCCCTGTTCATCGAGGACTTCGCGGGCGTCGAGCCTGCCCCGCGCCGCGCGCCCTTCCAGGCCGTCAGCCTGTTCGATTTCAACTCCTCGCTGGCGCGCAAGAACCCGGACGGCGCCATCGAGGCCTTCCGCCGCGCGTTCGACGGCGACCCGGCCTGCGAATTCACCATCAAGACCCACAACGGTCACCGCTTTCCCGAGCTCCTCGCATCGCTGCGCGCCAAAGCCCCGGCCAATGTGCGGATCGTCGACGAGGTCTGGCCCTATGCCGACGTCCAGGCGCTGATCGCCGGCGCGGACGTCCTGGTCTCCCTGCACCGCGCCGAGGGCTTCGGCCTGACGCCTGCCGAGGCCATGGCGCTGGGTACGCCGGTCCTGGCCACCGCCTTCTCCGGCGTCCTCGATTTCCTCGACGAGACCTGCGCGTTGATGGTGCCCTATCGCCTCGTTCCGGTTGAGGACAGCCAGGGCATCTATCGCGGTCAGAGCTGGGCCGATCCCGACATCGACGCCGCGGCCGAGGGCCTGAAGCGCCTGCGCGGCGACGCCTGGCTGCGCACCACCCTGGCCGAGGCCGGCAAGGCGCGGGTGGCCGAGCGCCTGTCGCCCGCCGCCTGGTTCGCCACCCTGCCCCCCGCCGTCCAGCAAGCGGCGCTGGCCGCGAAGGCCGCCGCCTAGGTCTCTTCCGGCGGCCGGACCTTCTGGAAGCGCCAGAGCAGCAGCAGGTCGTAGAGCACCTTCAGGCTTCCCCCGATCACCAGCGGCCAGGCGAAGACATAGGTGCTGAACAGGAAGCCCGAGAGCGCTGGGCTGAGCGCCGAGGCGAGGCTGCGCGGCACATTGGTCACCCCGGCCGCCGCCGCCCGCTCGGCGGGCGTGACGATCGCCATGACGTAGGAGGTTCTGGCCGGCACATCCATGTTGGAGAGCAGCGCGCGGACGATCAGCAGGGCGAAGGCGATCGGCAGGGTCGGCGCGAAGGCCGCGGCGATCACGCAAAGGCTCGCCGGGATGTGCGTCAGGACCATGGTGTTCACCAGCCCGATGCGCCTGGCGAGCACCGGGGCCGCAAGCTGCGACAGCGCCGCGAAGGCCCCAGTCCAGAAGAAGAAGGCGCCGGCGGCCGGCAGCGAGAGGCCGAACCGCTCGAAGAGCCACAGCGCGAACAGCGATTGCACCATGAAGCCGCTGCCGAACGAATCGAGGCTGAAGAGCGCCGCCAAGCCCAGCACGTTGCGCCGCGACGGCCCGAGCGCGGTGCGCGGCTGGGCGTCCTCCAGCGGCTGGTCGGGCAGCTGCCGATAGAGCAGGAAGCTCACCCCGCCGAGCGCGCCATAGGCCACGAAGGCCCCCTCGATCAGCGTCTGCTGTGACAGGCCGGTCAGGGCCTTGAGGGGCGCCAGCAGTCCCACGCTCAGCGCCCCCACGGCGACCATGAGCGAACCCGCCAGGCTGTAGCGGGCGAAGAGCCGAGTCCGGTCGGCGGACGGCCCCGCGTGCGCCAGCAACGACTGTTCCAGCGGCAGGAAGGGGCTGACATCGCCGCCGGACGGATTGAGGGTCCCTAAGAACCCAACCACGATCAGCGGCCAGAATTCGTGAGCCTGCGAAAACGCCACGCCGGTGGCCGCCATCAGGACGCAGGTCGCGAACAGCAACCGCTTGGCCGCCACCCGGTGCCCGAGCAAACCCACGGCCAGCGTCAGCATCGCCGAACCCAGCAGGGTCGCGGTCGTCAACGCGCCGACCCGGAAGGCGCTGAACCCCAGGCCTGTCAGGTAGACGGGCAGCAGCAGCGCCGTGAATCCGTCGCCGAAAGCGCGGACCGCGCGCGCGGCGATCAGGGTGTGCGAGGTCCGCATGCCCGCCGACAGTCGCATGACGTGCGCTGAGGCGCGAGCCGTCCGCATCCAACGCCGGGCGAGCGCGTTCCCCGATTATCCCCTCTCAAAGGAGTCGCGCGCGATGAGCATCTTCGGTTCGATTATGGACAAGATCTTCCACCACCCGAAGGCCGCGCCAAAGGCGGCTCCCGCGCCGGCGGTAGCCGCCGCGCCAGCGGCAGCGCCGGCCGCCGCGGCGCCTGCCGCGCCCACGGCCATGGCCGCGGTCGACGTCGAGGCGGTGCTGACGGTCATGGCGCAGGACAATCCCCAGACCCTCGACTGGCGCCACTCCATCGTCGACCTGATGAAGCTGCTGTCGCTGGATTCCAGCCTCACCGCGCGCAAGGAACTGGCCGGCGAGCTCGGCTTCAGCGGCGATACCAACGACTCGGCGAGCATGAACATCTGGCTGCACAGGGCGGTGATGGAAAAGCTGGCCGCGAACGGCGGGATCGTGCCCGACTCGCTCCTCTAGTAACGCCGCGTCGTGATGTCGGTGTCGGGGCGGCCCTCGCGGATGGTCTTGTTGCGATAGATCACCGCGCCGATCACGTTCGGCCGCCGGTCGACCGCCGCGATGAATTCCGGCCAGAGCTCCGACGGAACCCACAGGCAGGGGGCCCGGGGGTCCTCGTCGATAGCTACGTCCACAAGCGTCTTGGCGTCCATGCCGGGCAGCTTAAGCCCGGTGACGCCTGGGCGTCGATTCCGGTTTAGGCGGCCGGGCCGGGCGGCCCTGAGGTCGACGCGCTGTCGGCGAACACCCATAGCCGGCAGGCGACGAAGAGGACGATCGTGTAGGTCGCCACGCCTGCGGCCTGGCCCACGAGCCGAGCCGCGTCGCCGGACCCGAACAGGAACAGGGCGGCGGCGAGCATCCCCTGATTGAGCGCGAACGCCCCGCCGGCCGCCACCAGGAACCGCGGACCCGCGAGAGCTGTGGGCTTGGCGGCGCGGAACACGAAGCGCTTGTTCAGTTGGAAGCTCAGGATCAGGCCCGCGAGGTAGCCGCCGGCGTTGGCGACATGCGGATTGAGGCCCAGGCCAAGATCGAGCCCGGCGATCACCAGGAACCCAAAGACCGTGTTGGCCGCGCCGGCCAGTGCGAACCGCGACAACAGCGGCGCGAGCGCGGTGCGGCTAGTCACTGGCCACCGTGTAATACTGCGCGCCGATCGGCGCTCCCGTGAGGAACCGCTCGAGCGGCCGCAGGGCCCGGAGCGGCCCGGGGAAGAAGCCCGTGTAGCGCACCGCCACCTTGGCGAAGCCCGCCTCCTGCTGGCGCGCCTTGAAGACGCCCGCCGATATCAGGACGGCGTCCTCGTCGAACTCACAGCCGGCGACGATGTGGCGGGTGACCGGGTTCAGCGGATTGTGCTCGAAAATCACCATACGGCCGGCCGGGGCGAGCAGGCGTTTCAACGCCCCGAACGTGCCGACATGCTCGGCGGCGTCGATGTGGTGGAAGACGCAGGACGAGAAGATCAGGTCGAAGCCGCCGTCCGCCAACGGGATATCCGCGCCGTTCTGGCAGACGAAGTCGGCGATCTTCGGGAACCGCCGCATCGCCACGGCCAAGCTCTCCGCGGAGACGTCCAGCGCCGTCAGCCGCGCGTCGGGAAAGCAGTCAGCGAGGTGCGGCAACGAATTGCCCACGCCCGCGCCAAAATCGAGGATCGCACGCGGCTCCGGCAAACGCGCCCGGGTCCAGAACCTCCGGACCTCCTCGATCTTGTAGCGGGCGAAGTACTCGGGCGTCTCGCCGCTGATGCGGACGTTGCGCTGGTGCGTCTCGAGGTAGTCCTTGGCGTACTTGTCGAACTCGGCGGCTTTCATCGGCCGGCCTCGGAACCGCGCCAGACGTCGCGCCCGCCGTCGGTTGGCGCCACCACCTCGTCTATCATGAACAGGGGACGCCCCTTCACCTGCATATAGGTCCGGCCGACATAGGCGCCGATGATGCCCAGGCAGCCCAGTTGGGCGATCCCGAAGGTGACCAGCATCAGGGCGAGGCTCGTCCAGCCGGGCGTCACCTTGCCGGTCAGGAAGCCCGTCAGGGCGTAGACCACGATGCCGAACCCCAGGATCACGCCGGCGAAGGCGAGCAGGGTCGCCACCTTCAGGGGCGCCGTCGAAAAGCTGGTCAGCGCGTTTTCGGCCAGGTTCAGCATCTTCAGCAGGGTATACCCCGACTTGCCGGCGGCCCGTGCGTCGCGGTCGTAGAGCAGCTCGGTCTGCCGCCCTCCCAGCCAGGCGACCATGCCCCGAATGAAGCGGTCCTGTTCCGGCATAGCGTTCAGCCGGTCGACCACGCGGCGCGACATCAGTCGGAAGTCGCCGACGTCGCGCGGGATGTCGACGTCCGAAATCGCCCCCAGCATGCGGTAGAAGAGATCCGCCGAGGCGAGTTTGAATCCGCTTTCCTGCTCGCGGCTTCGGCGGCGGCCGTAGACCACGTCGTTGCCCGCGTCGCACAGGGCCATCATCTCGCCCAGCAGCTCCGGCGGGTCCTGCAGGTCGGCGTCGATGAGCAGCACGCGCTCGCCCTGCGCCAGGCTGAGCCCCGCGCTGACCGCCAACTGGTGGCCGTGGTTGCGCGCGAGGTTGACGCCGACGACGCCCGGATAGGTCTGGGCCAAGCCCGCGATGATCTCCCAGGTCCGATCGCGCGAGCCGTCGTTGACGAGGATCAGTTCAAAGCTTGCGCCGACCGCTTGCCGGCAGGCCGTCGCCATCC
>JBOHKZ010000084.1:0-3594 GCA_050729355.1 Phenylobacterium sp.
GCCTCAGTCCCCAACCGCCTGCCCCCTCCACCACCGACTCTTCGGCCGATGGTCCCCCTCCCGCCACTTCGTGGGGGAGGCGAGAAATCCGAGTTCAGCGCCGCCAAATCCGGCATCGGCGCCCCGGATTACAAAGGTTTAATCGGGCGGGTCGCATCTGACCGCGCCCCCTCGCGCCTCTTCACAAATGAGCGCTCCGTGCGGCTCCGAAACACCCCCGGCCGACTACGCCTTACCGGGATTTAACTGGTGTCTATCGGCCGCCCCACGACATTCCGCGCTCATCTGGAAGGGCTTGGGAACCAATGTCGCTGGCGCTTGCAACACTGCTCTACGAATGGCGCCGCTACACGGCCGCCATCGTGGCGCTCGCGTTCTCGGGGCTGCTGATCCTGGCCCAGGTCGGGATGTTCGTCGGCATCGTGCAGGGCGCGACCGCCACCATCGACCGCAGCCGCGCCAGCATCATGATCCTGCCCTCGAAGATGGAGAGCCTGATCAACTCCGGCGGCGGCACCCTGCCTGGCCGCATCCAGCCCGCCATCTACCTCAACCCGGACGTAATCGAGGTCGCCAGCTGGGACTCCGATGGCGGCCGCTGGATGAACGTGCCGGCGCCCGGCAAGAAGCAGGTCACCACTTACATCAACGTCAACTCGGTCGACACGCGCACCGACGCCGCGACCCTGCCGGTCGATTTCCCGGAAGAGATCCGCATCGCGCTGCTCGAGCCCTACGCGGTCGTGATCGACGAGAGCCAGCTCTCCCGCCTTGGGGTCAAGCTCGGCGACAAGGCGTCGCTGAACGGCAAGACCGTCTGGGTGCGCGGCATCCTCCACGGCTATCCGGACGTCAACAACGCCTCGATCACCATGTCGCGCGACACGCTGCGGCTGCTGGGCCTCAACGTGAAGGACGGCAAGACCGGCCCTCTGATGGTGCGCATCAAGGATCCGTCCCGCAGTGCGATCGTCCGCGACCAGCTCAACGCCGTCGGCAAGGGCGCCTACAAGGCCTGGACCCGCGAAGACCTCTCCAAGGCCAATGAGAACGCCATCATGGGCGAGCAGATCATCGGCATCTTCCTGACCTTCTCGGTGTTCCTGGGCTTCCTGATCGGGGTGGGCATCACGTCCCAGACCCTGCGCGGCGCGATCCTTTCCTCGATCAAGGAGTTCGCCAGCCTGCGCGCCCTGGGCGTCTCGATGGGCTCTCTGCGCTGGATC
The DNA here is from genome assembly GCA_050729355.1 of Phenylobacterium sp. Lineage (GTDB taxonomy): Bacteria > Pseudomonadota > Alphaproteobacteria > Caulobacterales > Caulobacteraceae > Phenylobacterium. Next base: position 1,227 of record JBOHKZ010000084.1, read on the forward strand.
GTGCTGGAGCTCTCGGTCTGGGTCGGCCTGGTCGGCCTGATCGCCACGGCCCTCTTCACCGGCGGCGTCTTCCTGCTGGCCAAGAGCGGCGGCCTGCCGATGGGCTTCCCGCTCCCGTGGGTGCTCGGCGTCTCCACCCTGCTGATCGTCATCTCCATCGCCTCGGGGCTGCTCTCCCTCGGCGTCCTGAAGAAGAGCCAACCCGCGGACCTCCTCCGATGAGCCAGCCCTACGCAATCGTCGCCCGTGGCCTCTCCAAGCGCTTCAAGACCGGGCGGACCCATATCGATGTCCTGAAGGGCGTCGACTTCGAGGCCCTGCACGGCGAAGTCACCATGGTCATGGGCCCCTCGGGCTCGGGCAAGTCGACCTTGGTGGCCTCGCTCTCGGGCCTGCTGAAGCCCGACGCCGGATCGGTCAGCGCCATGGGCGAGGACCTCTGGAGCTACAAGCCCGGCCGCATCGACCGCTTCCGGCTCGACCACTGCGGCTTCATCTTCCAGGGCTTCAACCTGTTCCCGGCGCTGACCGCCCTGCAGCAGGTCGAGATCATCCTGAAGTACAAGGGCTTCTCCAAGTCGGAGGCCCGCAGCAAGGCCGCCACCGCGCTGATGGAGGTCGGGCTCGAGACGCGCATGAACCAGCGCCCGTCCGAGCTCTCCGGCGGCGAGAAGCAACGCGTCGCTATCGCCCGCGCGCTCGCCAAGGACCCGCAGCTCCTGTTCGCCGACGAGCCGACCAGCGCGCTCGACGGCGAGAACGGCCAGATCGTGATCAAGCTCCTGCAGCGGGCGGCCAAGCAATTTGGGGCTGCCGTGGTCTGCGTCACCCACGACCCGCGCCTCGAGGTCTACGCCGACCGCATCATCCATCTCGAAGACGGCTGCGTCACGAGCGACCGGCGCGCTGACGCCGGCGCCGACCCGGTCGCCCACGCCCAACCCAAACCCGCATTCGTCGGGGCTTAGGAACAACTGTCATGCTTGCCCTCGCTCGCAACCGCTTCGTCTGGATCGTCGCCGTCCTCATCCTGATCGCCGGGGGCGGCGGGCTCTACATGTCCAACCAGGCCAAGGCCAAGAAGGCCGAGGCCGCCAAGGTCGCCGCAGCCCACGCGCCCAAGAGCCCCTACGTCGCCATCGCCAACGGCAAGGCCGACGTCGAGGGCGGGATCATCCAGGTCGCGGCCCGCAGCGCCGGCGTCATCCGCGACGTCCTGGTGCAGGAAGGCGATGACGTGGTGAAGGGCCAGGTGCTGGCGCGCCTCGACGACGACGCCGCGCGGGTCTCCGCCCAGCGCGCCGCCGCCGAGGTCAGTCAGGCCAAGGCGCAGATCAACGTGCTGCAGGTCCAGCTCTCCACCGCCAACCGCGAGTACCAGCGCCTGCAGGGCCTGGTGGCGACCAACTTCGTGGCCGGCCAGAAGCTCGACCAGGCCCGCGATTCCATCCGCGCGGCCGAGGCCGCGATCCAGGCCCAGCGTGCGACGATCACCACCTACGAAGCCCGCCTCGGCGAAGCCCGCTACCAAGAGGAGTTGAGCGTCATCCGCGCCCCGGCCGACGGCCGCATCGTGCGCCGCTACGCCAACCCGGGCGCCGGCGCCTCGACGCTGAACGTCTCCAACATGTTCGACCTGGAGCCGAGGACCGACCGCATCGTGCGCGCCGAAATCTCGGAGGGCGCCCTGCCCTTCGTGGCGATCGGCCAGACCGTGCAGCTGGCCCCGGAATCCGACCCGACCAAGACCTACACCGGCAAGGTGATCCGCCGCGCCGCCGTCTTCGGCGCCCGCAAGCTGCAGTCCGACGACCCCTCCGAGCGCACCGACGAGCGCGTGGTCGAGGTGGTGGTCGGCACCCAGAACGCGCCCTTCCTGATCGGCCAGCGGGTGCTGGTGAAGTTCATGCGCACCCAGCAACAGGCCGCCGTCGCGGCCGCGGCGGCGCCGAAAGGATAGGCGCCTTCCCCTCCCCTTCATGGGGAGGGACAGATCGCATAGCGATCAGGGTGGGGAACTCGCGATCAAGCTCAGACTCCGCGCTTGGTCCACACGTCCCCACCCGGCGAGGCGGAGTTTATCCTCGGGCCGGCATTCGCCGGACCCGGGGGCCTCGTCCACCCTCCCTATGAAGGGGAGGGAAGCTTGACGCCTTCGGCTCCTCGCCGCACAACGCGCGCCGATTTCAGACGCTCGGCTTGAGGGAATTCACACATGGCGGACATCCGCTTCGACGGCAAAGTGGCCATTGTCACCGGCGCAGGCGGCGGCCTCGGGCGCCAGCACGCCCTGGAGCTCGCCCGGCGCGGCGCAAAGGTCGTGGTCAACGACCTGGGCGGTTCGATGGATGGCTCCGCCGGCGGGTCG
>JBOHKZ010000085.1:0-23969 GCA_050729355.1 Phenylobacterium sp.
GGCGCCGTCCGACGCCCCGCCCACGCTCGAAGCGGGCAGGGCGTCGACGTTTCGGCCGGTGCAGAAGCGTGTGCGCGGCCCGTGAAACATTTCTCGGCGTCGCCCGTTTGGACCTCCACGCCAATCAAATGGCAGGAGAACCACCATGCTTCTTAGACCGCTTTTCACGTCGCTCCTCGTCTCGAGCGCAATGGTTGTGGCCGTGAGCACGCCCGCATACGCCGACAAGTCCGACCGCGCCCGCGAGGCTATCGCCGCTGCCGAGGCGAAGATCCACACGGCTGAATCCATCGGAGCCAGCACCCAGGCTCCAGGCCAGACCGCCGAGGCTCGCGCAGCCCTGGCGACCGCGAAGGAAGACTTGGCGGCCGGCCACAAGTCGGATTCCATCGCTTCGGCCATCCGGGCGTCGGCCCTTGCCGATACCCTGATCGGCGAGTCGCAGCGCAGCAAGGATGAGGCCGTCGCCTCGGCCAACGCTGCGGCCAGAGATGGCGTCGCCGCGGCCCAGGATCAGGCGGCCGCAGCCCAGGATCAGGCCGCGCAGGCCAACTCGCGCGCAGCGGCCGCCCAGCAATCTGCCGCAACGTCGGCGGCCGACGCCGCGGCGGCGCGTAACGCCGCTGCGGTCGCAGCGGCTCAGACGCCATCGCAGGTCCAGACGACCGTCACGACCCAGCCGGCCCGGTCCGCCCGCACGGTGACGCGCCGCACGACGACCACGACAACTCCCGCGGTCCCGTCGTCGGTCACCACGACGACGACCAAGGTGACGCCGCAGCCCTACTAGGCTGAGCGGATAGCCAGAGCGCGGCGGGGTCCTAGCCCCGCCGCGCTGCTCACGCTGGGGTCGCGCTTCGGGCCCTGGCCGCGTCGATGACCTTGCCCACGGCCTCGATGACGACTTCCGGCTTCTGCACCGCGATCGCGTGCGTGGCGTCGGGCACAGGCACGAAGGCGCCGCGGTTCGAGAGCCGCGCCATGGCCTCATGCTCGGCCTTGATCTGGGCTTTCGCGGCGGGAGCCTCGCGCTGGGCGTCGGCGGGCGCGTTGGGAAAGGCGAAGCGGCCGGCGTCGAGCACGATCAGGGGCATGCTCCCGTAGTTCCGCGTCGGGTTGATCGCGAGCTTGGCGCTGAGCTTGTTGGACTGGAACGTCGAGAGGAACGATTCCCAATAGAGCGGGTCGTTCTGGACGCTCTGCAGGTTGGTTCGCAGGGGCTCCGGATAGCGCGAGCGGAGCTTGGTGCAGTCCGTCGCTGGGCCGCCGCCCTTCAGGGCCGCGATGCATCCGCGGATGACCTCGAAGAAGGCCTCGTCTGACCGCGCCGACCAGGCCATCAGGGCTGGCGCGGCCTGCGGGAGGCGCTCGGCCTGATCGGGCGCCGAGGGATCGACCAGTACCATGCCGACGACGCGCCCGGGATGTCGGTCGGCGAAGAGGAAGGTCTCGAAGGCGCCCAGCGAGTGGGCGACCAGCACCAGCGGACCGGTGACGCCGGACCCGGCCAGGGCGTGTTCGAAGTCGGCTTCGGTATGGGCGACGTCCTGCGGCTCCGGGCTGCCGCTGCTGAAGCCGTGTCCGGCGCGGTCCCAGCCGCAGACCTTAGTCTTCTGCGCAATGGCGGGCTGCACCAGCCGCCAGTCCGCCGACCAGCCGTCGGCGCCGGCGCTCAGGATCACCGTCGGGCTGCCCTCGCCCATGCAGACCATGTGGATGTAGCGGCCGGCGGCGACTTCGACGCGTTGCTGTGGGGTCGCATAGGGGGCGTAGGCGGCAGGCTGGGCATGGGACGTGGACGCCGCAAGGCACAACGTAAGGGCGGCCAGCACTGCGCGACGCATTCAACAGCTCCGACCCGCCAAGCTCCCTGAAGCGTATCGACGCTGGCCTCCAGCGTGCAAGGCGCCGTTTCGATGCCCAGTCTGCGGGCCGCGCCGAATCCTCTAGGCTCGCCGACTGAACCGCCTTGTGGCGCTGACTTGCCGACGGTAACGCTCGGCGCAGTGCAGCGTGCGAGGGGCGGCGTCTTGAAGTCCATCCGTGGAATAGCGGTCCTGGTGCTTGCGCTGGGCTGGGCCGGAGCCTCGGCGGCGCAGACCAAGCCGGAGGCGGTGACGGTCTATCGCCACGCCACACTGATCGACGGGACCGGTTCGCCGGCGCGCCGCGATATGGCGGTGGTGGTGAAGGGCGAGCGGATCGTCTCGGTTTCGCCGGACGCCGAACTGAAGCCCGCCGATCTGGCCGGGGCGCGGACGGTGGACCTGACCGGGAAATACCTGCTGCCCGGCCTGATCGACAGCCATGAGCACCTGGCCACGCCGCCGAACCGCAAGCAGGCGGAGGGGACGCTGCGGCGCGACCTCTACGGCGGAGTGACGGCGGTGCGCGACATGGCCGACGACCTGCGCGCGGTGGGCGAACTGGCGCGGGCCTCGCGGGTCGGCGAGATCCCGGCGCCGGACATCTACTATGCGGCGTTCATGGCCGGCCCGAGCTTCTTCGTGGATCCGCGGACGCATGCGGCCAACGCGGGCGTGACGCCTGGAACCGCGCCCTGGATGCAATCCATCGACGCCCAGACCGACCTGCCGCTGGCGATCGCGCGGGCCAAGGGGACCTCGGCCACGGCGATCAAGATCTACGCGAACCTCTCGGGCGAGCTGGTGGCGAAGATCGCCGCCGAGGCGCATCGCCAGGGGATGCAGGTCTGGGCGCACAGCGCGGTCTTCCCGGCCACGCCCGCCCAGGTGCTGGCCGCCCGCCCCGACGTGGTCTCGCACACCTGCTACATGGCCTATGAGGCTGCCGGACCCGTGCCGGCCTCATACCAGGCCAAGACGCCCGTAGACCCGGCGCCGTTCGCCAAGGGCGACAATCCGGTGATGGCGAGCCTGTTCGCCCAGATGGTGAAGCAGGGGACCCTGCTGGACCCCACGATCCGGGTCTATGTCGAGGGCGACAAGCGGGCGGCCAAGCCGGGCGGGAAGCCATCGCAGTGCACCGCGGACCTCGCGGCGATCCTCACCCGACAGGCCTGGAAGGCCGGCGTGCAGATGTCGACCGGCACCGACGGGACCACGCCCCCCAAGAGCCCGTGGCCGGCGGTCTATGACGAGTTCGAGTACCTGGTGAAGAAGGTCGGCATGCCGCCCGCCGAGGTGATCCGCACGGCGACCCTGGTGGGCGCGCGTGCGGCGGGCCAGGAGGCCGACATGGGCACGGTTGCGCCCGGCAAGCTCGCCAACCTGATCGTGCTCGCCAAGAACCCGCTGGACGACATCGCCGCCGTGCGATCCATCACCCTGACCGTGAAGCGTGGCCGGGAATATCCCCGCAGCGGCTATCGGCCGATCACCAAAGACGAACTGGCAGACGAGAACCCATGACCCCGAACCGCCGCACCACGCTCGCCCTGATGGCCGGCGCACTCGCCAGTCCCGCCACGGCCGCGCAGGCCGACCCGATCGCCGGCATGACCGTGATCAACGCCCTGGGCGGGCTGGGCGACCCCAACGACAACACCGAGCGCGACCGGCCGGCGATCAGCAAGCGGATGATGGACGACGCCCGCGCCTCGGGGATGAACGCCGTCAACTGGACCATCGGCTACGTCTTCGGCAAGGGAGACCCCTTCCAGGAGTCGGTGGCCGACGTCGCGAAGTTCGACCGGCTGATCCGCGAGAACCCGCGCGACCTGATCAAGGTGCTGACCACCGCCGACATCGCCCGCGCCAAGGCCGAGAAGAAGGTGGGGGTCATCTACGGCTTCCAGAACGCCGCGATGATGGGCGACGACCCCACGCGCGTGGACATCTTCGCCGACTTTGGCGTGAAGATCATTCAGCTCACCTACAACCTGCCCAACCAGCTCGGCGACGGTTCGATGGGCAAGGAGAACCGTGGCCTGACGCCGTTCGGCCGGCAGGTGGTCGACCGGCTGAACGCCAACAAGGTGATGGTCGACCTCAGCCACTCCGGCCAGCAGATCTGCCTGGACGCCGCGCGGTATTCCAAGCGGCCGATCAGCATCAACCACACCGGCTGCCGGGCGCTGACCGACCTGCCGCGCAACAAGACCGACGAGGAGCTGCGGCTGGTGGCCGAGAAGGGCGGCTTCGTCGGCATCTACTTCATGCCGTTCCTGGCGCCCGATGGCCAGGCGCACGCCACCGACGTGGTGGCCCACATCGAGCACGCGCTGAAGGTCTGCGGCGAAGACCACGTGGGCCTCGGCACCGACGGCATGACCACCCAGATCGACGACCTGAAGGCTTACGGCGTGGCGCTGGCCAAGGAGAACGCCGAGCGGCGGGCCGCCGGGATCAGCGCGCCGGGCGAGAGCGCCACGACCTATCCGTTCGTGGTAGACCTGCGCGGGCCCGACCAGTTCCGCAAACTCGCCGGGATGCTCAGCGCACGCGGCCACTCGCGGGCGCGGATCGAGAAGATCATGGGCCTGAACTTCACGCGCTACGCCAAGGAGATCTGGGGCGCATGATCGTCATCGGCCGCGAAGCGGTCGCCCGCCAGCTGTCCTACGAGGTCTGCATCCCGCTGATGCGCGAGGCGATGATCGCGCTCAGCCAGGGGCGCACGCGGCAACTGTTGCGCGGCATCCTCGACCTGGGCGACGGCAACGCGCTGGGGGTGATGCCGGGCGCGATGGAAGGCGCCGCGTTCGGGGCCAAGCTGGTCAGCGTCTATCCCGGCAACTTCGCCAAGGGCGGTCCGTCGCACCAGGGGGTGATCACCCTGTTCGACCCCGCGGATGGGGCGCCGATCTGCCTGGTGGACGCGGGCGAGGTGACCGCGATCCGCACTGCGGCGGCCTCGGCGGCGGCGACCGACGTCCTGGCGCGGGCCGACGCGCAGCATCTGGCGATCCTGGGCTACGGCGAGCAGGCCTGGCGGCACGCGGGCGCGGTGGCGCAGGTCCGCAAGCTGTCGCGGGTGACGGTCTGGGGCCGCTCGCCCAACGTCGCCGACAGTTTCGCGGCGCGGGTGCGGGACGAGCTGCACCTCAACTGCGTGGCGGCGCCGAGTGTCGAGGCCGCCGTGGCCGACGCCGACATTATCTGCACGACCACCGCGGCGCCCGAGCCGATCCTGTTCTCGCGCCAGGTGGCCGACGGGACGCACCTGAACCTCGTGGGCTCCAGCCGGGCGGGGCCGTCGGAGGTGGATACGGCGCTTGTCGCCCGCGTGCGGCTCTTCGCCGACCACCGCGAAGGCGTGCTGGCGCAGGGGGCCGAGTTCCTGCGGGCCAAGGCCGAGGGCCTGGTGGACGACGCCCACGTTCTGGGCGAGATCGGCGAGGTCATGGCCGGGACCCTGCCGGGCCGCCTGACCGCCGCCGACGTCACCGCCTACAAGTCCCTGGGCAGCGTCGTGCAGGACATTGCCTGCGCCTGGAAGCTGTACCAGCAGGCGCGGGACGGTGGCGCGGCGTTCGGGGCGCAGGTGGTCGAGCTTTAGGGGGCCGCGTGCCGTCGTTCGCAGCAAACTGTCCGCCGTTCAGGGATTGACCTGACAGACGTCGGCCTTGGAGCGCGCAAGGTGGCCCGACACGCGGGTCTGCCCGTAAACCAGGCGACCGCTTCCCACCGGGAAGGGTCGAGTTTTGAGGAGGGCGGATCGCGATGAAATCCTGCATTTTTCGGATGGGCACGCGACTTCTGGCGGTCACTCTCGTTGGAGCGATAGGCCTTGCGGCCCCCGTGTCCGTGGCCTTCGCTCAGGCCGCCCAGGACAGCAAGGGAACCCAGGACAGCAAGCCTAAGAGCAACACCGCGGCGTCGACGCCCCCCAGCGTGTCCGGGGTGATCGTCGAGGCTCCCGCGCCGCTCGACAAGAGAATCCCGCCTGAGAAGAGGGCCGCCTTCGACGCCGAGGCGGCCGATAAGGAAGCCTGGACGAAGTATCGCGCGACCGCGGCGCCGGCGACCGCGCCGAAAGGCCCCGGCGCCTCGCCGCAGACCGAAAACTATCCGGGGCTGCGCGAGGTGGTTCCGCACTGAGGCGAGGCCGCGCGCCGCTGGGGCTTAGCGGTCCAGCATGTAGTTCCGCGTCATGGGCAGGGTCCCGACACGCTTGGCGACCTGGATCTGGAAGACCATGTGGCCGCCGTAGCGGAAGCCGAGTTCGGCGCCGGCCAGGTAGAACTCCCACATGCGCCGGAAGCGGGCGTCGTAGAGCGCCGGGATTTCCGGGTCGGCCAGGAAGCGCATGCGCCAGTGGCGGCAGGTCTCGGCGTAGTGCAGGCGCAGGATCTCGATGTCGGTGATCCACAGGCCCTGGTCCTCGATCGCCGTGACGATCTCCGAAAGGCCAGGGATGTAGCCGCCGGGGAAGATGTACTTGTGGGTGAAGGCGTTTGTCAGGCCCGGTCCCGACATGCGGCCGATGGAGTGGATCAGCGCCGAGCCGTCGTCCTTCAGGAGGCGCTTCACGGTCTCGAAGTAGCCGCTGAAGTTGGGCGCGCCGACGTGCTCCAGCATGCCCACTGAGACGATGCGATCGAACTGCTGCGTCACGTCGCGGTAGTCAGTGAGCTCAAACCGAACCTTGTCCGACAGACCCGCCGCCTTGACCCTTTGCCGCGCGAGCTCGAGCTGTTCCGTGGAGAGCGTCACGCCGGTGACGTCGGCGCCGTAGTCCTTGGCGAGCGTCATCGCCATGCCGCCCCAGCCCGAGCCGATGTCGAGCACAGTCGTCCCCGGCTGGATCGAGAGCTTGGCGGCGATGTGGGCTTTCTTGGCGGCCTGGGCCTCCTCCAGCGTCATGTCGGGCCGGGCGAAGTAGGCGCAGGAGTACTGCATGTCGGCGTCGAGGAAGCGGCGGTAGAGGTCGTTGGAGATGTCGTAGTGGTGGGCGACGTTGCGGCGGGACGCGATGCGGCCGTTGACCTGCTGCAGCTTGCGCCGCACGGCCTTGCTGGTGCGCTTGAAGAAATTGCCGCGGCCCTTGGGTCCGCGCGCGCCGCTCTTGCCGACGATCTCCAGCAGGTCCCAGCAGGTCCCCTGGAGGAGCTCCAGGTCGCCGTCCATGTAGGCCTCGCCGAAACCCAGCGAGGGGTTGGTGGCGATGCGGCGCAGGCCCCGCGCGTTCACCCGCGCCTCGACCGGGACGCCTGTGCCGTCGCCGGCCTTCTTGGTCTGGCCGCCGGGCAGATGCAGGGTCAGGTCGCCGACCTTGATCATCCGGTTCAGGACTGAATCGATCATCGACATGCCGCTAACCCCCCAGGTCGGCCGCCGTGGAGGGCTGGCTCAGCAGCCTCTCCATGGCCTTCCAGCGTGCGTCGGGATCCGCGCCCTGGCTCTCGATCCAGTGTCGGACCATCTGCTCGCCCAAGCCGTAGTTGATGACGTAGCTGCGGTAGTTGTCGGTGAAGCTGACGGACTGCTCGGCGCGGGCCTTGGAGATCAGCATGTACTTCTGGCTCGCGGCGACGGCCTGGTCGCGGGTGAGCTTGCCGTCCAGGTAGTCGGCGGCGATGGTCATGCGGGCGCCGGCCAGGTCCTTCTGCGCTTCGCGAAGGGCGGCGTACTTGGGCGCCGTGGCCGGATCGAGGCCGGCCAGCGGATAGAGCACCTTGGCCTCGAACTCCGTGCGCTGCTCGCCCGGGAAGGCCAGTTCATAGCCGTAGTTGCCCTCGCCCTCGGCGATGAACGACAGCGGGCTGAACAGCGGATAGGCCTGGAACTCGACCCAGCCATGGCCCTTCACCAGGCGGTCCTCCAGCAGGACGTTGTGGGTGTGGTGGCCGGGGTAGCCCTCGTGGCAGCCGAGATCGACGGCGCGGTCCACGAAGATCGGCAGGTCGGTGTTCACCTGGATCAGCGACTGGGCGGCGCCCTTGTACCAGTTGTAGCCGGACCATGGCTTGCCGGTGACGAATTCCAGCTTGAAGTCCTCGTTCGGCGGCAATTTGATGTGCGCAAGCGTGCGGCGGCGGCACTCGGCGATAGCGGCCTGCATCACCGGCTCCAGCCGGTCCTTGGGGATGACGTAGCCGGCCTTGAACGCCTCGATGCGCTCGGAGAGATCGCCGGACCCGGGGAAGAGCGCCTCGATGCGGGCGAGGACCGGGTCGTAGGCGGAGAGCGGCTTCAGGTCGGGGCGGACGTTGAACAGCGCCTGGGCCTCGTCGCGGAACGCAGGCTTCTTGCCGTCGATCATGTCCAGACGGAAGCGTTCGGCCTTGAGCTGGGCCAGCAGGAAGGCGCGGCGTCGGGCGTCGACAGGCGCGAGGCCCTTGGCGTCGACGGCCTGCACGCGGGCGATCAGCCGGTCGGCCTCGGCCTTCAGTTCGGCGGTGGTCCCGGGGTGCGCCTTGGCGTCGTCGGCCCAGGCCTTGGGGCCGTAGTAGGCGTCGACATAGCCCGCCTCGTGCTCGCCGATGCGCAGCGTCAGCTTCACGAACCCCTCGGCGGCCTGATCGAGCGGCGCAGCCTGCGCCGGAGCCGCGGCCAGCAGCGCCAGTGAGAGGGCGGCTGTGGCGAGGACACGAAGGTTGAGCATGGACGATCCTGGACGCGGCGACGAAGCGCCATACCTAAGGTCGCGCGCGCTCCACGACAAAGCCGATTTGACTCCGCTCCGGCGGGCCACGATCTAAGGCGTATGATTGACGACCTCTATTCGGCCAAGCTGCTGAAGCTCGCGGGCAACATGCCGCGCGCCGGCAGGCTGGCCCAGCCGGACGCCAGCGTGGAGAAGATCGCCAAGTTGTGCGGCAGCCGGGTGCTGGTGGACGTGGCGGTGGCCGATGGCCGCGTGGCCGACTTCGCCCAGGAGGTGAAGGCCTGCGCGCTGGGCCAGGCGGCAGCCTCGGTGCTGGGTTCGAACGTAGTCGGCGCCAACCTTGAGGAGCTGGAGACTGCGCGGCGTCAATTGAGGGCGATGTTGAAGGATGGCGGCTCTGCGCCGGACGGGCGGTTCGCGGACCTGGCGCTGCTGGAGCCCGTGAAGGACTATCCTGCACGCCACGCTTCGACGATGCTGGCGTTCGAGGCGGTCACCGAGGCGGTTCGGCGCGCGACTGGCGAGGCCGCCTGAGTCCGGAGTAGGGAAGTCGATGGCCGATTTCATTTTCCTGATGCACGACGACGCCCCGGTGGGCGAGGCCCACGACTGGGACTGCTACCTGACGACGCTTCGCGAGACGGCCGAATTCCAGGGCGGCAGCGCGATCGGCGGGGGCTGTTGCGAGCGCAAGGCCGGCGAGACCCCGGCTCCGACCGTCCACATCACCGGCTTCATCCGGGTGGCGGCCGACGACCTGGCCCACGCCCGCCGGCTGCTGGCCGGCAATCCGGTCTATGAGGCCGGCGGCACCGTCGAGATCCGCGAATTGCCGCGCGGAAGTTGAGCGTTAGGTTCCGTTTTACCCCTTCGCGTGCTATGCGGGCCGCCCATGTTGACGCTGGCTGACCAATACCGCGCCGCCCAAGTCTCCGCGCTCTGCGCGTTCGAGGGCGAGATCGCACGAACTAGCCCCGCCGGCGCGGCTTGATCCACCGCTAGGCTCAGCGTAGTCGCTGGGTTTCCTCAAGATCCCCGTAGCCGGCATGACTTTCTACGAACGCTGCGTCAGAGGCGCCCTTCGCGCCTACAAGCTGACGCTTTCGCCGCTGATCGGGCGGCAGTGCCGGTTCCTTCCGACCTGCTCGGAATACGCCGCTGAAGCCCTGATCAGCCACGGCCCGTGGCGAGGCGCGTTGCTCGCCGGCCACAGGTTGTGTCGTTGCCATCCCTGGGGCGGCGCATCGGGCTACGACCCGGTTCCGCCCCCGCGCAAAACACCCGAGGGTGACGCGCGAAAGTGGACCTGTGAATCATGATCGACCTGATTTTCCCCGATGGCTCGAAACGACCGTTCGACGACGGCGTGACGGGCAAGGACGTTGCCGCCTCCATCGCCGTCTCGCTGGCGAAGAAGGCGGTGCTGGTGAAGCTCGACGGGGAGCTGCTGGACCTCGACCGGCCGCTGCCGCACGGCGGCAAGTTCGAGATCCTGACGCGTGAGAGCCCAGAGGCGCTGGAAACGATCCGCCACGACGCCTCCCACGTGATGGCCGAAGCCGTCCAGGAACTCTTCCCCGGCACGCAGGTCACGATCGGCCCGTCGATCGAGGACGGCTTCTATTACGACTTCGCCCGCGACGAACCGTTCAGCCTGGACGACCTGGCCAAGATCGAACAGCGCATGAAGGAGATCGTCGACCGTGACGAGCCCATCCGCCGCGAGGTCTGGAAGCGCGAGGACGCCATCGCCCACTTCAAGTCGATCGGCGAGCACTACAAGGCCGAGATCATCGAGGGCATCCCCGCCGGCGAGGACGTCAGCGTCTATTACCAGGGCGCGTGGAAGGACCTGTGCCGCGGGCCGCACCTGCCGTCGACGAAGGCGGTCGGCAAGGCGTTCAAGCTGACGAAGCTGGCCGGCGCCTACTGGCGCGGCGACCATCGCAACGCCCAGCTGCAGCGGATCTACGGCACGGCGTGGGCGTCGGAGGCCGACCTTGAGGCCTACATCCTGCGCATCGAGGAAGCCGAGAAGCGCGACCACCGCCGCATCGGCCGCGCCATGGACCTCTTCCACCTGCAGGAAGAGGGTCGGGGCATGGTGTTCTGGCACCCGAAGGGCTGGTCGCTCTACCAGACGCTGGAACGCTATATGCGCCGCCAGCTCGACGCCGTCGGCTATCAGGAGATCAAGACGCCGCAGGTGATGGACCGCATCCTCTGGGAGAAGTCCGGACACTGGGAGAAGTACCGCCCGAACATGTTCGTCTGCGAGACGGAAGAGGGCGAGACGCTGGCCGTGAAGCCGATGAGCTGCCCGGGCCACATCCAGGTGTTCAACTTCGGCCAGAAATCCTACCGCGACCTGCCGCTGCGCTTCGCCGAGTTCGGCTCCTGCCACCGCTATGAGCCGTCGGGCGCCCTGCATGGCCTGATGCGGGTGCGCGGCTTCACGCAGGACGACGGCCACATCTTCTGCCGCGAGAACCAGATCGAGGCCGAGACGAAGGCGTTCATCGCGCTCCTGACGCAGGTCTACGCCGATATCGGCCTGGAGCTGGCCGGCCTGCGGTTCGCCACGCGGCCGGAAATCCGCGCGGGCTCCGACGATGTCTGGGACAAGGCCGAGGCCAGCCTCGAAGCGGCCGTCAAGGCGGCCGGCGTCGAGTATGAGCTGAACCCCGGCGACGGCGCCTTCTATGGCCCGAAGCTGGATTTCACGGTGAAGGACGCCATCGGCCGGACGTGGCAGTGCGGCACGCTGCAGCTCGACTTCGTGCTGCCCGCGCGGCTAGACGCCGAGTATGTCGCCGAGGACGGCTCCAAGCAGGTGCCGGTGATGATGCACCGCGCCATCCTGGGGTCGTTCGAGCGTTTCCTCGGGATACTGATCGAAAACTACGCTGGCGCGTTCCCGCTCTGGTTGGCGCCCGTTCAGGTCGTGGTGGCCACGATCACGTCCGACGCCGACGACTACGCCCGCGAAGTTGCGCAGGCGCTGGCCGCGAAGGGGCTTCGTGTGGAAACGGACCTGCGCAACGAGAAGATCAACTACAAGGTGCGCGAGCACAGCCTGGCGAAAACGCCGGTGATTGCGGTCGTCGGTCGTCGCGAAGCCGAACTGCGCCAGGTCGCGCTGCGCCGCCTGGGCTCCGACGGCCAGCAGGTCATCGGCCTCGAAGAGGCGGCGATCGCGCTTGCCTTGCAGGCCGACCCACCTGACATTGCCCGTCAGCAAGCCGTCGAGCGGGAGGCTGGATGAACGGCATCGCCGCACCGATCATAGCCTCAGAGCCTCTGGAGACCGCCGAAGCGCTGCCGTCGCGGCGCAGCGTGTCGGTGATCATGGTCGTCTACATGACCGGCGAGGCGCTGCAGCAGAGCGTGCAGTGCGTGCTCAAGGACCAGCTCGTCGACGAGTTCGTCATCGTCGACAACGGCTCGACCCTGCCCGACGCCCAATGGCTGCGCGGGCTGGTTGAGCGCGACCGCCGCGTCGTGCTGATGGCCGGCCACGGCAACGTCGGCTTCGCGCGCGGCGCCAACCTGGGCGCCGAGCGCGCCAAGGGCGACACGCTGGTGTTCCTGAATCCCGACGCCTTCCTGCAGCCGGGCTGCATCGCCGCCCTGGTGCGAGAAGCCGACGCCCATCCGGCGCCCTGCATCGTGGGCGGCCGAGTGCTGAACGCCGACCGCACCGAGCAGCGCGGCGCCCGGCGCGGCGACATCACCCTGGTCAACGCGCTGATGTCGCTGAGCACGCTCTCCAAGCTGGTCCCCGGCTGGCGGCGCTATGAGGTCCATTGGGAAGACGAGGCCCTGCCCGATGGCGTGGTCGCCGCGCCGACCATCTCCGGCGCCTGCTTCTGCATGCGGCGCGAGGACTTCGAGAGCCTGAAGGGCTTCGACGAGAAGTACTTCCTGCACGTCGAGGACGTCGACCTGTGCTGGCGCGTGCGCCAGGCGGGCGGCGCGGTGCTGTTCCATCCCAAGGCCGAGGTCGTCCACCTGGGTCACACCAGCCGGACCAGCGCGTTGGCGGTGGAGTTCCACAAGGGCGTCGGTCTGGCCCGCTATTTCCGCAAACGCGCGGAGGGTATCGGCCAGCACCTGCTCGCCTGGCTGCTCTCGCCGGTCATCGTGGCCACGGCGGTCGTGCGGCCGGTGATGTGGCAGCTCAAGAGCCGGTTGAGCTAGGGCGGTCGTGCGCCGATCGGTCCTGACGGCGACGACGTTCATCGGCCTTGCGATCTCACTGCCTCAAGCCGCCTCCGCACGCGCGTTCGGCGGCGAGGCGGCAGTGCACGCCTTCCTGCGGGAACGACTGCACGGACCGGACGCGAACGGAGCCAAGGTCGCCTCAGGCTTCGCCGATCTGAACGGTGACGGGCGCGTCGATGCGCTGGCCTACGTTTCCGGACCAGCTCTGTGCGGCAGAGGCGGCTGCAGCCTCTATGTCCTGGAGAACACCGGCCGCGGCTATCGCCTCGTCACCCGAACCACCATCACGCGGCCGCCGATCCGCGTGCTGACACATCGAAGCCACGGCTGGCGCGATTTGGGCGTGCTGGTCGCGGGCGGTGGGATAATCCCGGGCTACGAGGCCGTGCTGCGATTTGATGGCAAGCGTTACCCCGGCAATCCGACGATGCAGCCGAAGCCCGAGGTTCGTAGCGCCGGCAAGACAGTGATTGCCGATGCAGCGCCGTCGACGCCGCTCTAGCTCGCGACCGGGACCGGCTGCGGAAACACGCCCGCGCGGCTGACGAAGGCGGCTGGGGGCTTGCCCAGGATGCCGGACATCCACTTGGCGGTGGTGATCAGGCCATCGAGGTCATAGCCGGTCGAGAAGCCGGCGCGCTCCAGCATGTAGACCAGGTCCTCGGTCCCGATGTTGCCGGTGGCGTCGGGCGCGAACGGACAGCCGCCGAGGCCGCCGCAGCTGGCGTCCAGCACGTCGACGCCGGCCTCGACGCTGGCGTAGGCGTTGGCCAGACCGGTGTTGCGAGTATCGTGGAAGTGCATGCGCAGGCGCTGGTCCGGGGCGGCCTTGCGGGTGACCTCCAGGCGCTTGCGCACAAGCCAGGGGTCGGCCACGCCGATGGTGTCGGCCAGCGCGATCTCGGCGACGCCGGCCTGGGCGGCGGCGCGGACGATGCGGAGCACCTGTTCCTCCGAGACCTCGCCGTCGAAGGGGCAGCCGAACGCCACCGAGATGGTGACGGTGATCGGCGGGCCGCCCTCGGCCTTCTGGCGCGCGGCGATGGCTTGCATGGCGATCGTCTGCTCCTCGGCCGAGGCGCCCTGGTTGCGGATGCCGAAGCCGTCGGTGGCGCAGACCACGACGTTGGCCTCGTCGCATGCCGCCGCGACGCAGCGGTCCCAGCCGCGCTCGTTCAGCACCAGGCCGATCCGCGAGCGGCCGGCGGCGTGCGGCAGGGCGGCGGAGATCTCCTCGGCGCCGGCCATCTGGGGCACGCGCTTGGGATTGACGAAGGAGACGGTCTCCATGCGCCGGGCGCCGGCGGCCTCCAGGCGGTGGATGAACTCCAGCTTCTGGTCGACCTCGAGCAGCGCCTTCTCGTTCTGCAGGCCGTCGCGGGGGCCGACTTCCACGATCTCGATGTGGCGGCTCATCGCTATGGTCCTTTCAAATCCGCGCCCGCTTTTGCAGCGTCCTGGGCCTCGTAGATGCGCAGGGTGGTGTCGTCGCCGTTGGAGTAGTCGAGGCCTTGCACGGTAGCCACCACGTAGGCGTTGACCCCGTAGACCGCCAGGGCCTGGTGGAAGGCTTTCTCCTCGCGCTGCTCGACGATCGCCGGGCGGCGTTCGTAGATCGCCCGCGCCGCTTCGCCCGCGCCTTCCAGCTCGGTGGCGGTGCCGAGCGCGAAGACCAGGCTGGGTTCGGCGTAGCCGGCCACCGCCACCGGCGCCTCGGCGATCCCCTGGCGCGGCAAGAGGCGGGCTTTGGCCATGGCGCGCTCGGTGCGGTCGGAGAGCCACAGCGGATCGAGGCGGGGCGCGAGGCCGGCGGCCAGGGCGGCGTGTCCGGCAAGGCCCAGGCCCAGGGCGGCCAGCAGGGCGGCGCGGGCGGCGCGGCGCACCAGCATGTAGCCGCCGATCACGCCGGATGCGGCCAGCAGCAGGCCGGTCAAGGCCGCGGCGGTGACGTCGGACGGGTCGCCGTAGAGCGAGAGCAGGTAGAAGACGCCCACCGCCAGCAGGCTCCCCACCACGGCGCAGAGCGCCGCGCCGGTCCAGCGGACGCCCGCACCCAGGGGCTGGGCGAGCGAGGCGGCGGCCAGCCAGGCGACGGCGCCGTAGAGCGGCAACGGATAGTGCACGAGCTTGGTCGGCATGGCTTCGAAGAGCACCCAGGCCGGCAGCAGCCAGGCAAGCGCAAAGCGCACCCCGGGCTCGCGCCGGCGCGTCCAGCCGACGACGGCCGCGGCCGGCAGCAGCAGGGTCATCGGGAACATCAGAATCGGGGCGAAGAGCGTGTGGTAGCCGGGCGGAGCGCCGTGGGTCTCCTGGCCGCCGGCCAGCTTGGGGGCCAGGTCGCCGGCCAGCGCCGTGGTCCAGAAACTGCCGTCCGTGGCGACGGTCACTGCGCCTGCCCAGGGGCCGATGACGAGGGCGAAGAGGATCAGGCCCCAGATCCAGTTCACCGACCGGAGCCAGCCCGGCCGGCGGTCGAAGGCGAGCAGGCCCGCCAGGGTCAGGGCGATCACCAGAGGCGCAATGGGACCCTTCACCAGGGTCGCCATGGCGAGCGCCAGCCAGAACACCACCCAGGTCGAACGGCCGAGCGGCGGGCCGTCGCGGGCGGCGGCGTACATGCGGGCGAGCGCCGCCAGCGCCAGGGTGGTGGTTCCGCAGAGCACCGCGTCGGTCTTGGCGATCAGCGCCTCGGTGGAGAGCAGGAAGGTGGTCCCGAGCATTGCGCCCGCCAGCAATCCGGCCGGCGCGCCGAAGAACGCCGATGCGCCCCAGGCGCAGGCCGCCGCGGCCAGCATGGCGCCCAGCAGCGAGGGGATCCGGTACGCCCAGATCTGCCGCGCCTCCGGACTGGAGAACAGCGAGACGCTGGCCGCCTGCAGCCAGTGGATGCCCACCGGTTTCTTGAAGCGCGGCTGGTCCTGGTAGTGGATCACCACGAAATCGCGGGTCTCTAGCATCTGGGCGGTGGCCTGGGCGAAACGCGCCTCGTCGCGGTCGAGCGGCGGCACGGCCAGCAGGCCGGGCAGCCCCGCCAGGAAGGCCACCAGCGCCGCCATGGCGGGACCGCGCCACCCCCGGCTGAATCGGGCCAGTTCACCCTCGAGCGTCATGATTCGGTGATAGCACGATCCTTTCCAACCGCTGCTTTTCCGCTATGGGAGGCCGATGGCGAAGACTCCCTCAAAAAGCCCGGACGTTTCCGTTGTGGTTCCGGTCTTCGACGAGGAGGGCGCGGCCCCGGCGCTCGCCCGCGAGATCGCCGCGGCGTTCAAGGGCCGCAGCTTCGAGATCGTGTTCGTCGACGACGCCAGCCGCGACGGCACGCGCGCGGCGCTGAAGGCGCTGTCGTCCGAAATCCCGCAGCTCCGGGTGCTGGCCCACCGCAAGAACTCCGGCCAGAGCCGGGCGATCCGCTCAGGCATCCTGGCCGCGCGCGCGCCCATCGTGCTGACGCTGGACGGGGATGGTCAGAACGACCCCGCCGATGGGCCCATGCTGGTGGATACGCTCGCCGCCGGGCCGCCGGAGCTGGCGCTGGTCGGCGGCGAACGGGTGAAGCGGCAGGACAGCTTCGCCAAGCGGATGGCCAGCCGGGTCGGCAACGGGACCCGAAAACGCCTCCTGAAGGACAGCGCCAACGACACCGGCTGCGGCCTGAAGGCGTTCCGCCGCGAGGCCTTCCTGCGGCTCCCCTATTTCGACCACATCCACCGCTACCTCCCGGCGTTGATGCAGCGAGAAGGATATCTGACTGCATTCAGGCCGGTGAACCACCGCCACCGCGAGACGGGGGTCTCGAAGTACACCAACCTCGGCCGGCTCTGGGCGTCGCTCTCCGACCTCTTCGGAGTGATCTGGCTTCAATCGCGCGCCCGCAACCCCGGCGACGTCGAAGAGCTCTAGGCCGGCACACGTCCGAGGGTCGCCCTGGCGCTGACCAGACCGGCGTCCATCCGCTCCGACAGATAGGGGCCCATGGCGTCCGGCAGGACGTCGGCGGTCCAGATGAGCCGGCTCTTGCCCCCGCCCTCGTCGATCACCTGGAACGAGGCGCTGTGGTGGGCAAGGCGTTCGTTGTCGATGGAATAGGCGAGGCGGCGCTTGGCGTGATCGACGCCCAGGAACAGCTCCTTGGCCACCGTGCCGTCACCGAAGGTGACCATCCGCGCGCCGGGGATCAGCTCGACATTGGTGACGAAACCCGGCGCGAAGCGGCGATGCACCGCGCCAAAATCGGCGACCGCGTCCCACACGGCGGCGGCGGGCGCGTCGATGGTTATCTCTTTGATTATGGAAGCCATTTCCGTGTCTCCTTGGAGCCGGAATATTGGCAGATCGGCGTTCCGCTGGCTGGCGGAATCCGGACAGGGTCGGCCGGACTAGATCAGCGCCGTGAAGATCAGGGTCACGACGGCGAGGTCGATGAAGCGGAAGGCGAATTGCGTCATGGCTCAGCCCGTGATCGAAAGATTTGATCAAGGTTAAGCAAGACCGGCGCCAGCCGGCGGGAGCGGCCGTGGCCCTGTTCTTCGACGCGCATTGGTTCGACGCCCGCCTCGGCGAGCGGGGGCTTTCACGCCACGTGATGGCCGCGGCGGCCGGCATGACCGAGGCCGAGCTGGTGCTGGCGTTCAAGGACCAGAGGGAACTTTCAGCCGGGGAGGTGGCGGCTTTTGCCGAGCTCCTGGGCGTTACGGCCGGCGAGGTGGCCGCGCGGGCGGGGATCTCGACGCCGGTCCCAGGCCAGGACCCGGCCGGGCGGATCGCTGCGCTGGAACGGCGGGTGGCGGCCCTGGAGGCCGAGATCGCGCGGCTGCGGGCCGGCCGTTAGCTGTGCTTACGGCCCCTGGGCCGGCGTTCGCCGCCTTGCGGATGGAGCGCCGCCAGGAAGGTCCAGACCTCCCGGGTCCAGTATGCGTCCGCCAGTGCGTTGTGGCGGCCGCCGGACTGGTGCGGCAGCTCGGGATCGCCCAGCTCAATGGCCCACTGCTTCACGTCCATGCAGAGCTGCGGGTAGTGGAACGGCAGCTCGGTCATGCCGCCGAACAGCCAGGCGAAGGCGACCCAGTCGTAGGCGGGGAAATAGCCCCAGAAGACCGGATGCTCGTCGTGCTCGGTGAACCGGTGGATAGCGTAGCCCATCGCCTCGCGGCTCATCCCGCCGCCTTCGAGCTGGGGACGGACGTTCTGCAGCGTCCATTGGCTGGCGACGGACCAGTCGACCTCGTTGCTCTCGGCATAGAACTCGCGGCCATCCTCGGCGACGATCCCGATGCTGATCAGGTCGATGGTGTAGGGCCGCTCGATGAACTCGGTGTCCATCCAGTACTTCATGGCTGAGCCTCCGCGCCCAAGGCAGAGCTAGGAGTCGCACGCCGGGCGGTCTGTTGGAGCCAAAGGATCATCGCAATCGGCGCGGCGACGCGATTTGCCCTGGGTTCGTTCAGCTCGCCCGCAATCTGGTCTCCAGGAGGTCAGCGCGGCGGATCGCAGGGCGGCGCCAGACGCGAAGAAGCCCCGGATGGCGACCGGGGCTTCAACACACGCACTGGAGACTGGAGAGGAGGGTAGGCTAGGCGAGAGCGAGTTGGCCGCGGCGGCGGCGAAGCAGAGCGCCGATGCTGCCGAAGCCCATGATCATCAGCGCCCAGGTGGTGGGCTCGGGCACGGCGGCCGTGGAGACGATGGCGCCGACCGGGCCGGTGATGCAGACCTCAGCCGCGCACTGGCGCAGATCGGCGCCGAAGACGACGTTGTAGGTTTGGCCGCCGACGCTTTCCGACTGGCCGGTCCCGAGGCTGGCGATCGACAGCGGCGTGGCGCCGGTGACCGAGAAGGTCAGGTGGTCGCCGCCGCCGTAATACTGCTTCGACCCGGTCTTGTCCTCGACCTGCATGGCGTAGTCGTAGCCCGACAGGAAGCCCTGGCCGTAGCCGTTGTTGGCATAGTTGCCGCCGGTGAAGAGGCCGCCGGTGGGGTAGTCGCCGGTCGGCGCGCCGCCGGGAGCATTGGGCGCGCTGATGTTGTAGGTGACCGACTTGTCGGCGCCGAGGCCGGGCAGGTCGAACCAGAACGCGTCATGCGTGTCGCCGTTGGTGAGCTGGAAATAGACGTTGCTCGCCAGGACCACGTCGAAATCGAGCGTGTTCGTGCCGTGGTCCGTCACCTTCACCGTGCCGAGCGGGCCGGTGAATGCGGCGTTGTAGACCGTGAAATCGTACATCTGGACCGCTGCGCTGGCCGTGTTGGCGCCGAGCAGGAGCGTCCCAGCGGCCGCGGCCGCCAAAAGAATCTTGTTCATCATCTGAGCCCATCTGGCACGGTGATCGTGCAATCCAACGGGCTGTTGCACGCGCCGTGCCAACCGCCGTTATCCGGGCGAGCTACAGGGTCAGCCCCATGAAGATCGTGCCGGCGGGGGTTGGCGCGTAATAGGGCGCGATGGGCGCGAAGCCGAGCTGCTCGTAGAGCGCGATAGCGGCGGCCATGGTCGGCAAGGTGTCGAGCCGCAACTCGCGATAGCCGCGCCGCCGGGCCTCGGCGACGACCGCTTCGCTCATGGCCCGTCCCAGACCGAGACCGCGCGCGGCCGGCAGCAGGAACAGGCGCTTCATCTCGCAGTAGCCGTCGGAGAGCGGCCGCAGCCCGACGCATCCCAACGGTTCGCCGCCTGCGCCCCGGGCGATCAGCAGTTCGCCCTGCGGCGGCGCGTACTTGCCGGGCAGGGCTGCGAGTTCGGCGCTGAAATCCTGGTACCCCAGGTCGACCGGCAGGGATGCGGCGTAGCCCCGGAAGAGCTCGGCGGTCGCCGCCAGGTCGGCCTGCGTCCTGACCGGTCGGATATCGAACGCCTGGGGCATCGCGCCAAGGAGCAGACTGTTGGAACGGCGGCAACGAGGGTTACCCAAGCGTCAGCTTGAGACGGTGATATAATGCTTCGCAACAATAAGGTTTGGAAACGCCACTGGAGTTTGTCGCCATGCGCCTCGCGTTGATTCTCGCATTGGGAACCGCACTTTCAACCACCAGCCTGGCGATCGCCGCCCAGCCGGCGGCTCCGGCCAAGGCTGCAAAGGCCGCCCCGGCAGGCGACCCCACCATCGCGCCGCCCGGCTGGTCGGCCCCGAAGAACGCCATGGGTCAGCCGGATATCTCCGGCTACTGGTCCAACGCCACCATGACGCCGCTGACGCGCAACGCGCGGGTGACGGACAAGGCGACGCTGACAGCGGCCGAGGCCCGGGCCCTGGAGAAGACCTTCGCGGACGCGCTTGCGGAGGCCGACAGGCCCACCGATCTGGCCGCGCCAACGGTGCTCCCCGGCGACGCCAAGGCCGCGGAAGGAAAGCTGGTCGCGCTGCGCCCTGACCTCGCCGCGGCCGGCGGCGACGTGGGCGGCTACAACACCTTCTGGATCGATCCCGGCGCCCACATCATGGAGATCAACGGCGAGTTCCGGACCTCCATCCTGACCACGCCGAACGGCCAGCCGCCGAAGCGCAAGGACGGCGCGGCGGGCGGCCGCGGGGGTTATCGGGACATCTACGACAGCTACGAGACCCGTTCGCTGGGCGAGCGCTGCATCATGGGCTTCGGCTCCAACGCCGGCCCGCCGATGTTCGCCAACGGCTACTACAACAACAACTATCAGATCGTGCAGACGGCCGACTCGGTGGTGATCCAGGTGGAGATGATCCACGACTCGCGGATCATCCGGCTGAACAGCAAGCACCGCACCGATGGCGTGCGGCCCTGGATGGGCGACTCCATCGGCCACTATGAGGGCAATACGCTCGTGGTGGAGACCACCAACATCCCGCAGGGCCAGGCCTTCATGGGGTCGTGGAAGAACCTGAAGGTCACCGAGCGGTTCACCCGCGTGACGCCCACCCGGGTGAACTACAAGTTCCAGGTCGAAGACCCCGATATGTGGGACCAGGCCTGGGGCGGCGAGTACAACTTCGCCCCGCTGCGCGGCATCCTCTACGAATATGCCTGCCACGAGGGGAACTACGCGCTTCCGGGGATCCTGGCCGGCGCCCGCGCGGCGGATAAGGAAAAGGCCGACGCCGCGGGCGGCTCGACCAAGACCGCGGCGTCCGGCAAGCCCGGCGACCAGTGAGCTAGGCGGGGCGAGGGGCGGCGGTCCTGCGGACGGTCGCCCGACGGACGCTCGTCACCTCGTCGCGCAGCCTTGAGAGTTCGCTGAGGATGACGTCGTCGCGGGCCTGGTCGCCGTCGTGCGGCACCGGATGATCCTCGGCGTCGAGGATCACGTCGCCGGCCCGGATGGTCGCCAGTCCGCCGTTGCGATCGACCGGCACGGTCAGGCTGACCGTCCTGTTGTAGTTCCAACGCAGACCCAGGCTGACGAAGGGGGTGAAGACCTCCCGGTAGTAGCGGTCAGTCATCCAGGCGCCCGCCGCGGTGACGAAGATCGCCACGGCCAGGAGGCTCAGCCAGCTGAGCCGAAAGAGGTTGAACAGGACGTCAGGCGCGCGGCGGCTGCGCCCCCGAACCGTGGTCTGAACTGCGGTCACCCAGCGTCCCCCGTTAAGGTGGAGCTTGGTCGAGGAACGTTGATCGGTCAACGCAGCGCGGGGACAGGAAGCGCTACCGGGAACGCGCCTGCGGCCTACGCGAGCGCGGAGGCGAACCAGCCTGAGACACCCCACGGGAGAGGAACCAGAGCCGCCGCCGCTTGGGTGGGGTGGTCTCCTGAGGCGGGCGTGAGGGTTGCAGCCGATAGGTCGCAGAGAAACAGGGTGATCGACTGGTCGCTCGGCGTTTCCCCCCGGGCGCCCATCCCAGGAGTTCAGCATGCCGGCCAAGAAGCCCAACATCCTCATTCTATGGGGAGACGACATCGGATTTTGGAACATCAGCCACAACAGCCGTGGCGCGATGGGTTATCGCACGCCCAACATCGACCGGATCGCCGAAGAAGGGGCGATGTGCACCGACTACTACGCGCAGCAGAGCTGCACGGCCGGTCGCGCCAGCTTCATCTGCGGCCAGAACCCGGTCCGCACCGGCCTGACGAAGGTCGGCATGCCGGGCGCCACGGTCGGCCTGCAGAAGGAAGACCCGACCATCGCCGAGGCGCTGAAGCCGCTCGGCTACGCGACCGGCCAGTTCGGCAAGAACCACTTGGGCGATCGGGATGAGTACCTGCCGACCATGCACGGCTTCGATGAGTTCTTCGGCAACCTCTACCACCTGAACGCCGAGGAAGAGCCGGAGCTGCCCGACTATCCCAAGGACCCGGCCTTCAAGAAGAAGTTCGGACCGCGCGGCGTCCTGCACTGCAAGGCCGACGGCAAGGGCGGCCAGACCATCGAGGACACCGGCCCGCTGACCAAGAAGCGGATGGAGACCATCGACGAGGAGATCACGGCCAAGGCCCTCGAATGGATGGAAGCCCAGGCCAAGTCCGATACGCCCTTCTTCCTCTGGTACAACGCCACCGCAATGCACTTCCGGACCCACGTGGCGGCGAAGAACATCGGCAAGAGCGGCCAGGACCCCTACAGCGACCGCATGGTCGTGCACGACGAGCAGATCGGCGAGATGCTGAACAAGCTCGATGAGCTGGGCATCGCCGACAACACCATCGTCATGTACTCGACCGACAACGGGCCGGAGAACGACACCTGGCCCGACGCCGCCAACACCCCGTTCCGCGGTCAGAAGGACACGAACTGGGAAGGCGGCTGGCGGGTGGCGGCCCACTTCCGCTGGCCGGGCAAGATCAAGCCCGGAACGGTCCTGAACGGCATCATGTCCCACATCGACATGTTCCCGACCCTGCTCGCAGCGGCCGGCGACGAGACCGTCAAGGACCGGCTGCTGGCGGGCGACAAGCTCGGCGGCTCGATGAACTACAAGGTTCACCTCGATGGCTACAATCTGGTGCCGTACATGACCGGAGCGGCCAAGGAGAGCCCGCGTCACGCCATCTTCTACATCAGCGACGACGGCGACGTGATGGCGGTGCGGGTCGACGACTACAAGTTCAACCTGGCCGTCCAGCGGGCCACGCGGATGGAGCAGTGGGCCGAGCCGTTCATCAAGCTGCGGATGCCGCACATCGTCAATCTGCGGCGCGATCCGTTCGAGCGGGCCGACTTCAACTCCAACACCTATTGGGACTGGGTCGTCGATCACGCGCCGCAGCTCTATCTGATGCAGGACGTGGTGGCCGGCGAGATCGACAGCTACATCAAGTTCCCGCCGCGGCAGAAGCCGGCCTCGTTCAACCTCGACGCGGTCATGGCGCAGGTCTCGTCGGGCGCGCATCACTAGGCTGGCGGCCAACGCAAGCGACCTGACCAACCCTGGTCTAGCGGGCCCATGTGTGGAACCCTCCGCCCATGGGCCTTCGCTTGCGGGTTCGACGGGCATGAGCGGCGACGAGGCGATCACCAGCCAGGTGGGCGCGTTCTATGAAAGCCACCCCTATCCGCCTGCCGTCGACGATCTTGAAGGCTATGCGGCCCGGTGGGACGACGCCCGAAAGCGCGCCGAAGCCCTGCTGCTCTGGCCTGGCGGCGTCGCCCGCGATGATCGCCGTATCCTGGTCGCCGGTTGCGGCACGACCCAGGCCGCGAAGTACGCTCTGCGCTGGCCCAACGCCCAGGTCACCGGCATCGACCTGAGTGCGGAGAGCATCGCCTTCAGCGAGCAGATGAAGCGCAAGTACGGCCTCGCGAACCTCCAGGTGCGGCAGTTGCCGTTGGAGCGGGCAGGCGACCTGGGCCAGCGCTTCGACGAGATCGCCTGCACCGGCGTGCTGCATCACATGCCGGACCCTGACGCCGGTCTGCGGGCGCTGCGCGAGGTCCTCGAACCCGGCGGCGCGATGCAGGTGATGGTCTATGCGCCCTACGGCCGGGCCGGGGTCTACATGATCCAGGACTACTGTCGGCGGCTGGGGCTCGCCGCCACGGCCCCGGAAATCCTCGACCTGGTGACCAGTCTACGCGCGCTGCCGCCGGACCACCCGCTCGTGCCGCTGCTGCGCCATTCGCCGGATCTCACGACGCGGCAGGGCCTGGCCGACGCCCTGCTGCACCCCCAGGACCGAGCCTATTCCGTTCCCCAGTTCCTGGACTTCCTGGCGCGGGCCGGCCTGACCTTCGGACGCTGGATGCGTCAGGCGCCCTATCTGCCGTACTGCGGCGGCCCGGCGGCGACGCCGCACGGGCCCAGGT
>JBOHKZ010000086.1:0-4166 GCA_050729355.1 Phenylobacterium sp.
GCCTCGTCCTTCAGCCGGCGAGCATCGGCGATGTCGCCGGTGATCTTGGCCTCACGCTCGTCGATCGCGCCGCCGACCCGCGGGGCTGCGAACAGCCGCACGAACGCCAGCACGGCGAAGAACATGATCAGGAACCAGACGATCTGGCCTGGCCACCACGAGACGTCGAACTGCGGCAGGCCCTTGGCCTCGTGCGCCGGCGCAGCCGCGCCGGCGACGCCAGGCGTCGCTTCCTGGCCGGGCGCCACGGGCGCCGCTTCGTTGGTCTGCATCGCCATCGGGCGTCTCTAAGTCCGTATGGCTTAGGAGCCGAAGAGGATGATCAGCGACACCACGAAGGCGAACAGGCCCATGGTTTCCGTCAGCGCCATGCCGAGGAACAGCATGGTCTGCTGGCTGGCGGCGGCCGAGGGGTTGCGGATGGCGGCTTGCAGGTAGCTGCCGAACAGCACGCCGAGGCCGACACCGGCGCCGATCATGCCCATGGCCGCAAGGCCCGCGCCGATAAGCTTGGCGGAGGCGGTGAAATCGATGACCTGAGCGGCGTGTTCCATAAGGGGTAGTCCTTTTTAGAAAGTCAGTTGGGTTGGATTAGTGGCCGTGACCGAAGTTCACGACCTCGTTGAGGTAGACGGTGGCCAGCGCCGTGAAGACGAAGGCCTGCAGGATCGCCACCACCAGCTCGAGGCCGGTAAGCGCGACGATCATGCTGAACGACAGGAAGCTGGGGATGATCGCCAGCGAGGCGATGCCGCCCGAGAGCGCCACGAGGCCCAGCGCCACCACGAAGGAGCCGAAGAGGCTCATGACCACGTGGCCGCCCAGCATGTTGCCGAAGAGACGCATGGCGAGCGTCACCGGCCGCACGAAGTAGGAGATGATCTCGATCGGGATCATGAAGACCAGCAGCGGAAGCGGCATGCCGCCCGGCGCGAAGATCCCGAGGAACTTCGGGCCATGCTTGATGAAGCCCAGGATGAAGACGCTGAAGAACGTCAGCACGGCGAGCGTCGCGGTGACCGCCAGCTGCGACGTCACCGTGAAGGTCCAGCTCTGGCCCGCCAGGTTGCCCACGGCGAAGAGCACGCTCATCAGATTGAGCACCAGGATGACCAGGAAGAGGGTCAGGAGGTAGGGGACGTAGGGCTTGCCGTGCTCGCCAACGATCGGGCCGACCAGGACGCGGTCGACGATGTTGTAGAGGCTCTCGGCCATCGCCTGGCCGCGGTTCGGCACGATCTCGCGCTTCGCCGTCAGCACGAAGAAGACGACCAGGATCAGGGCGCCCACGATCATGCTCGCCACCGAGTTGGTGATCGACATGTCGAACTCGACGCCGCCGACATGGAAGACGGGTCCCTGAATGATCTTGTGGATCAGGAACTGGTGCATCGGTTCGATGGCAGGCTGGTCCGCCATTACGGCCTCAATCCTCGTCTTCATCGTCACGAACGCTGGGCAGAGGCCCGGCTTTCGCAACCGCGTCTTTTGTCATCCGCGAGGCGCTGCGCACCGCCACGAATATGGAAATCCCCGTCCCGATCAGCAGTCCGCCGACCAGCCCGAGGGGCTTGGTGCCGGCGAAGCGATCGAGAAGCCAGCCAAGGCCGGCCCCCATCAGCACTCCCCCAACCACTTCACCGAGGAAGCGGTAACCCTGCGCCATGGCCCGCTGAGCGTCGCCGCTCTGTGCTCGGGCCTGGGCCGCCTCGGCCGCTGCGAGCCGCTCGTCGAAGCGCTTTGGCGCCTCTGCGTTCGGTTCGTCCGGTTTCGGCATGTGTCGAGAGGCCTTTCGACCGCCACGACAGCGCCGCCACGGCGGGGGCTTCAGGTCGCGCGGAACCTATAGACGAGGGTGCGGTGCGTCAAGGCTAGGCCGGACCCCTGTAAGTCTATGTTATTGCAGAAGTATCAGCGACCTGCGGCAATCTCACGGAGTCCGTTCGAACTTGTCGCACAGGCGCGCACGCGCCGCCCCGCCAGGGGAGGCGCATTCTTCGCAGGGATTCGGGGGAGAGGTCGTATTCGGCGGCGGCCGGCCGTCAGGATGCCGGGAAGGTTCCTGCCGCTAGAGTTCCGGCGCCTTGTGCAAGCCCTGCAACGAGGCTCCGACGACCCGGGTCCGCTCCGCTGCGGCCCGGCGAAGCATTTCGCGCGGGAGCGCGAAATAGGCCGTCGGCGTCATGCCCATGAACGACCTGAACTCTTTGATGAAGTGGGCCTGGTCGTAGTAGCCGACATCCAGCGCCTCGCTGAGCGGCCGGTCGCCGGCGCGGCTCATCTGGTCCAGGGTGCGCAGGAACCTCTGTCGACGCAGCAGCGGCTTTGGCGCGAACCCGAAGGTCCTGCGGCACAGGCGCTGCAGGCTCCGCACCGGCAACCCCACCTCCGCGGCGAACTTCTCGACGTCGCCGATGTCTCCGACCATCAGCGCACGATGAGCTCGGGCGATCACGGGATCGCGGGCCCTGCTGACCGTCAGGCGGGCGGAGAAATAGGCGTCCAGGCGAACGACCTGCTCGGCTTCATCGCGGCTCATCAGGTCCTGCCAAAGCGCGTCGGCGTCCGGCAGCACACGGCTCAGGTCCACGCCTCGATTGGCGTAGAGGCCGGCGTCCTCAGCGACCAGCCGCGCCCAGCCCAGCGGCAGCAGTCCAACGCCTATCAGCAAGCCGCCGCTAGCCGTGATCGTGGCGGTCCTGTCGGTCGGCCCGAACAGCGCTCCGCGCTGCGCCCTCCATGGCGGCGCGCCCTCGATGGACCAGCCCCAGTCCCCAGCCAGCACGAAGCGAATGTTCGCCCATTCCGGGTGGAGGTAGTCGACGAGGTCATGACCCTGCGGGACGTCCACGACGTAGTAGGCCGTGATCAACTCCCGCAAGGACGGCGCCGGGAGGTGAAACCACACCTGCGTCGTCGCCTCCGTCGTTACGCCTGGTGCTCCTGACAACCGCCACTCCCCCACGCCCGTCACCGATGTTACCCGCACGGGCCTCGGAGAACAGGATATTCCGAAGGGCCGCCTCCTGTCCGATAACTACTATGCGCCGCGCGCCCTCAGCCCCTACGCCACAAGCTTCAGTGGGGGGACGAGCGATGATCAGGGACGGGAAGAGCATTTGGGGCGCACGGCGCGCGGTCTTACAGGCTGCGCTGGGCGGCGGACTTCTGGCCCTGAGTCTTGCGAACCCGGCCTTGGCCGGCAAGCCGCTGATCAATCTTGGGCCCAAGGCCGCCCCCCAGGCCGCACCCTTGGACTTCGCCGCCGGCGACGACCTCGGCCAGGCGGGACAGGGGCTCATTTGGCAGAACGAGCGCGAGGGCGTCCGCGGCCTGCGCCAGGTCGTGATCCCCTTCTTCCAGGTCGAATTCGTCACTAAGTCGGGCGCGGCTTCTAACGGCGCGGGCAACGCCCAGGCCAGCGTGACCTATGCTCTGGTCGGGCCGACCGAAGGCGACATGCAGGCGATGACCGAGACGCTTTACGGCGAATTCGTCGCCAACCTTGAGGCCAGCGGCGTCCGCGTGATCCCCTATGCCGAGGCATTGGCCCGCAGCCCGGGCCTGCAGCGGCTGGCGAACATGTCGAAGGACAGCCCCTATGCGCGGGGCAAGACCGTCCACAGCGCCTTCTATTCGCCGCCGGGGCTGAAGTTCTATTTCACCCCGAACGACGGCCGCGCGATCGCCTTCGGCGACACCATGACCACGACCGGCTCCTTCGTGCCCGAGGAAATGGCCATGAAGGAACTCGACGCCGGCATCCTCGGCGTCCGGATGGTCGTCGACTTCGCAGAGATCGAGGCGCGAGGCCGCTTCATGGGCATGCGCCCCGCGACCGCGCGGGTGAAGAGCAAGGCCAACGTCACCCTGCTGCCGACCGAGAGCCAGATGTGGGTCCTGACGCCGAAGGCCAAGTCCAGCCCGATGGACCAGGGCCACCGCCAGCGATACGCGCTGACGAGCCCGATCATCATGCCCGCCTCTGTGCTTTCGGCCGCCGACGTCACGACCGGCGGCAGCAAGGCGAGCGACGCTGCGATTAACGTCCTGGGCGTCCTCACCGGCAGCGGAACCAGCGCCAAGACCAGAAGCTATCTGGTCACGGTCGATCCTGCCGTTTGGCGTCGGGATGTCAGCGACGCCATGGCCCAGGTCAGCAAGGC
>JBOHKZ010000087.1:0-8449 GCA_050729355.1 Phenylobacterium sp.
CACAGACCCAGGGCGCACGGGCCTGGGCCCTGCGCGCCGCGACAAGCCTGGCGCGCCGCCAACCGGGCGAGGCGGCGGAACTGGCGCACCTGGTCCAGACCTTCACGGAAGGCTCTCGGACGAAGGACCTCATCGCCGCCCGGGCGGTGCTCCAGGAATCTGCCGTGGCCCCGTCCATTTGACCCGGTACGGCGTTTTACAACGTTTTACTCGGCTGCGACGAAGTCTCGCGGCAAGTTGAGAGCGTGTTCTACAAATAACGCGTTCTCCAAACTTCAAGCGAACTAGCCCCCCAAACGCCTGACGACTGATCGTGGCCCTGCGTCTTGCTGGCCGCGACCTGCGTCGTTGCGGCAAGACTGCACGGAACTTCCATGAACCGCCTCCCCAAGCTGGCCATCCTCACAATTGGAGCAAGCCTGATGACCCAAGTCGCCATCGCCGATCCCGCGATCCCGAACGCCGCCACCGACCCGCGGCTGGATCCGCCCATCCGCGCCTTCCTCGCCGAACTCAACAAGGACCCGAGCCCGTTCTGGGAGCTGCCGCAGCCGAAGCCGCAGGAGATCCTCACCGGCCTGCAGAACCAGACGCCGGTCGACATGTCCGGCGTGGTCACCACTGAACGGACGATCACCGAGGGCGGCCACACGGTGAAGCTCTACATCATGAAGCCGGAGCACATGACGGGCCGACCCGGGGTCCTGCTCTTCATCCACGGCGGCGTCTGGATCGTCGGGAACTTCGAGAACCATAAGCGCCTGCTGCGCGACCTGGTGGTCGGCTCAGGGCAGGTCGGCGTCTTCGTCGAATACACGCCGCTGCCGTCCGCGAGATTCCCCGTGGCCCTGGACGAGTGCTACGCGGCGCTGCAGTGGGTCGCCAGCCATGCCGACGAACTGGGCGCGGACGGTCGTCGCATCGCCGTCGCCGGCAACTCGGTCGGCGGCAACATGACCGCTGCGCTGACGCTCATGAGCAAGGACAAGGGCGGGCCGAAGATCAGCTACCAGGTCCTCTTCATCCCCGCCACGGACGCCAGCGTCGACACCGAGTCCTACCATCAGTACGGCGTGGGCCGGTTCCTCGCCCGGTCGTTCATGAAGTACGGCTGGGACCTCTATGCGCCGGACGCCAAGACCCGCGACAACCCCTATGTCTCGCCGTTGCGCGCCAGCACCCGTGAGCTTGAGGGCCTGCCGCCGGCCCTCGTCATCACCGCCGAGAACGATCCGCTGCGCGACGAAGGCGAGGCCTACGCCCGCCGGTTGAAGGACGCCGGCGTCGAGGTCGACGCGATCCGTTTCAACGGCACGATCCACGACTTCGTGCTGCTCAACGCGCTGCGGAAACTGCCCTCGACGCAATCAGCGATCGACCAAGCCACCGACGGGCTGCGCCAGCACCTGGCGCAGTAACCCTCGCTGGGGGGCGGCGGTCTCTCCCCCGGGGCCGCCGCCTCTTAGGCCTCGACCGCGTGGTCCTTCAGGACGCCGAGGGTCACGATGGCCAGCGTCTCCTCGTGGGTGGCGTCGAGCACCACCCGGGGCGCCGCCCCGGCGTCCAGCGCCTCTTTCCAGCGTGGTGCGCAGAGGCACCAGCGGTCGCCCGGCTGCAGGCCGGGGAAGGACGAGTCGGGCGCCGGCGTCGTCAGGTCGTTGCCCGACAGGCGGCTGAAATCCAGGAACTCGGCGGTCATCACCGCGCAGACGGTGTGCATGCCCACGTCCTCGTGGCTGGTCTCGCAGCAGCCGTTGCGGAAGAAGCCGGTGACGGGATCGAGCGAGCACGGCTGCAACTCGCCGCCCAGGACGTTGCGGGCTCCGGGATCGTACCGTGTGGTCATGCGCCCATCCTAGACGGTAAGACTGCGTGATAGCCATGCGCGAGGGAGCGCAATTCGTGACAGAGCCCGCCATCCGCCCGCGCCGCAGCGCCCTCTACCTGCCGGCCTCTAACGCGCGGGCGATCGAGAAGGCGCGGACGCTGGCCTGCGACGTGGTGATCCTCGACCTGGAGGACGCGGTGGCGCCCGACGCCAAGGCCGAGGCCCGGGCGCTGGCCGTCGAGGCGGCGCGAGCCGGCGGGTTCGGGTCCCGCGAGCTGGTGATCCGGGTGAACGGCCTCGATACGCCCTGGGGCGCGGAGGATCTCGGCGCCGTGTCGCAGGCCCGCCCCGACGCGGTGCTGATCCCCAAGGTCTCCGCGCCATCGGACCTGCGGCCCTACGCCGGGGTCGGCGCGCCGCTCTGGGCGATGATCGAGACCTGCGCGGCGGTCTTCGCGCTGGACGCCATCGGCCAGGCGTCGGCGGCGGCGAAGGTCGACCTCTGGGTGATCGGGACCAACGACCTCGCCAAGGAGATGCGCTGCACCCCGGGGCCCGACCGCGCGCCGTTGCAGCCGGCCCTGGCGCTGAGCGTCATGGCCGCGCGCGCCCATGGCCTCGCCATCCTCGACGGGGTGTGGAACGACATTTCCGACCTGGAGGGCCTTGGGCGCGAGTGCGCGCAGGGCGCCGCCTTCGGGTTCGACGGCAAGACGGTGATCCATCCGAGCCATCTGGCCGCCGCCAACGCCGCCTTCGCCCCCGACCTCGAGGCCGTCGCCTGGGCGCGAACCGTGGCGGCGGCGTTCGATGCGCCGGAAAGCGCCGGTAAGGGTGTGTTGAAGGTCGAGGGGCGTATGGTGGAGCGCCTGCATCTGGCGCAGGCCCGGCGGCTGATCGCCGTGGCGCAGGCGATCGCTGCGCACGAGGCATAAGGGAACCATGCGCCGCGCCCTCCTTCCCCTCTTCCTGATGCTGCTGGCGGCGACGCCGGCCGCCGCTCAGCCGAGCGATCCGATCGGCGCGCTGATCGATCATCGCGACGAGGAGCCGGACGATCCGGCCGAGGCCGCCGAGAAGCCCCTGCCGCTGCCGCCGCTGCCCGCCCCGGAGGCGACGAGGCCCGCGCCCTATGTCGCGCCGCCGCGGCGTCCGCAGCTCACCGCGCCCGTTCGCATCGAGGAGACCGGCAAGAACCCCGATGCGCCCAGCGTGCAGGACCTGGCCTATGACAGCCGACTGAAATCTTCTTTCGCCTCGGCCCAGGGGTACCAGGGTCCGCTGGACGGCGGCTGGACCCTGGCGGCGAAGGGTGCGGAGGACCTCTTCGCCCTGCAGCTCGTCGATCGGACCGACCGGCTGGAAGGCGCCTGGCGGGACCTGCGCCGCAAGGGCGCGCTCGACGCCTCAGGCCTGGTGAACACCATTGAGCGTAACGGGTCCGACGTCATCCTGCGCTTCGCGGCCGGCGGCGCGGACCCGGTGACCGCCACCCTGCACGGGACCTACAACGGCGACTGGACGGGCGAGCTGACCGAAGGGGGCCGCACGCGGCCCGTCATCCTGCTCCGTCGGCGGCCCTAAAGGCCCAGCGATCCGCGCGCGGCGGCCAGCGCCGCTGCGAGGTCCTGCCCCGGATAGGCGACCGCCGCGCCGTGGCCCCAGACCGGCCCGGGCCACGCCGAGTCGTCCGCGCGCCGGCCGACCACATGGATGTGCAGCTGCGGGGTGACGTTGCCGAGCTGTCCGACGTTGAGTTTCTGCACCGGCCGCCCCAGCGCCAGGCCGACGGCCCGGACCGCCGCGCCGGCCCGCAGAATCTCCTCCATCAGGACGTCGCGCTCACCCTCGGCCAGGTCTTCCAGCTCGCAGGCCTCGTCCACCCGGGGGATCAGCACGATCCAGGCGAACCGCGCGTCGGTCTGCAGGCGCACATGGCTCAAGGCCAGCTCTCCGAGCGGCTGTGAGGTGGGCAGGAAGGCGCGGTCGATCTGGAACATAGGTTAAGCTGACCATGCGTCGGCGACCCGCGCCATGGGGCTTTCAACCCTGATGGCATTGCGGCAGCGGCGCGGCTGGGCTACGCACCCGCCGAACGCGCGCGGCCCCTGGGTTGAGCCCTCGCGCCAGCAGCAACGGAGCAGCATCATGAGCAAGTCACCGATCCGCGTCGCGGTCACCGGCGCCGCCGGCAACATCGGCTACGCGCTCCTGTTCCGCATCGCGTCGGGCGAGATGTTCGGCAAGGATCAGCCGCTGATCCTGCAACTCCTCGAGATCCCCGTAGAAGGTCCGCAGAAGGCGCTGAAGGGCGTTGCGATGGAAATCGAGGACTGCGCCTTCCCGCTGGTCCAGGGCATGGTCCTGACCGGCGAGGCCGACGTGGCCTTCAAGGACGTGAACTGGGCGCTGCTGGTCGGCTCGAAGCCGCGCGGTCCCGGCATGGAGCGCGCCGACCTCCTGAAGGACAACGGCAAGATTTTCATCGCCCAGGGCCAGTCGATCGACAAGGTCGCCGCCGACGACTGCCGGGTCGCCGTGGTCGGCAACCCCTGCAACACCAACGTCATGATCGCCGCCAGCCAGGCCAAGCGCCTGCCGAAGGACCGCTTCACCGCCATGGTGCGGCTGGACGAGAACCGCGGCCGCGCCCAGCTGGCGCAGAAGGCCGGCGTGGCGATCGGCGAGGTCTCCGACCTCTTCATCTACGGCAACCACTCCCCGACGATGTTCGCCGACTTCACCCACGCCAAGATCGGCGGCAAGCCGGCCGCCCAGGTGATCGGCGACGAGGCCTGGTTGAAGAACGACTACCTGCCCGCGGTCGGCAAGCGCGGCGCGGCGATCATCGAGGCGCGCGGCGTCTCCTCGGCGGCCTCGGCGGCCAACGCCCTGGTCGACCACGTGCGCGACCTGACCACCCCCGGCGCGATCCACTCGGTCGCCGTCGAGAGCCAGGGCCGCTACGGCTTTGCCGACGGCGTCTGGGCCGGCATGCCGGTGAAATCCACGGCCACCGGCTATGACGTGATCACCACCTACGAGATGGACGACTTCGCCAAGTCGAAGATCGCGCTGACCAACGACGAGCTGGTCGGCGAGCGCGACACCGTCAAGGACATGCTGGGCTAGTTCAGTCGGGAGTCTTCCCGAGCTGTCATCCCGGCCGAAGCGCCGGGAACCAGGGGCCAAGCCCACAGCCGACCCCCTGGGTCCCGGCTCACCGCTTCGCGGCGTCCGGGATGACAGGTATCGGGAACTCGAAAACGAGCGCCGCCGCTGCAACTACCCGCGGCCGTCTTCGGCGAGCGCGTTCAGCTCGTCGATGCGTTGCTCGTACAGGCTGCGCACTTCGAAGGGGGAGCGCCGGGCGGCGCTGTCACGTGCGGCCAGCCAGTCGAGCTGCTCGTTGCGCAGCTCGCGGCGCGGCATCGCGCCCGACCGCAGCGCGCGGGTGTAGGCCTGGTGCATCCGCTGGTCGGCCCGCGAGAGCGCCGGGTCCTCGCAGATCAGTTGCTCGGCGACCGAGTCGGCCGTGCTGCAGTCGGGCTCCGCGACCGCCCTGGGTTCGATGTGCGGCGTGACGATCCTCGGCGCCGTCCGCGCCAGGTCCGGCGACAGCACCTCAAGGCGGCCTGCGGCCTTGGGCGCCGGCAGGATGGCGGGCTTGTTGACCTCGATGTTCAGCATCGCGCTGGAGGCCCGCGGAACGGCCTGCATGGGCGCTGCGTCAGGGGCGCGTTTGCCAAGATCGGGGCGTGCGGCGAGCCCCAGCACGGCGCCCAGCGCGAGACCGGCCGCGACGCCGCCGAGCACGACCTTCCGGGATGGCAGGCGACGGGTTCTGGGCTGCGGCGGAGGCAGCTCGGCGGCGCCGGCGAATCCGTTGTAGGTCGTCTCGGCCCACGGATCGGCTCGCTCGCTCATGGCAGTCTCTCGGCAGCGTCCCTCGGCGGCCCTAACCCCTGCGCCCGATCCGCGGTTGCATTGGCGCCGCCGATCAGTAGCCCGAAGCTTGAGCGTCCTTCGTGAGGTCGTGCAGTTCGGCGATTCGGGCAAGGTAGACGTCGTGCACCGCCCAGGGCGCCTCGCGGGCCGCCGAGGCGCGAGCGGCCTCCCAGCGCGCCTGCTGCTTGCGCAGTTGCCAGTCCGGCACGCCGGCGGCGCGGGCGCTGGAATAGGCCCGGTCCATTTGCCGGTCGGCGTCGCGGATCGCGGTGTCGGGGCGCGGCTGCGCCTTGGCGATCCGGAGCGGCCCGGCGCCCTTGACCGGCTTGATCGCCTTGACCGGCGGGGCGGCCTTGGCGGGTTGGGCCTTCTGCACGACCTTCTCCACCCGCGGCTTGGGCGCCTTTGTCTTCTTCACCTCCAGCCTGACCTTCTGGGGTTTCGGCGTCGCTACAGGCTTCCGCGGGGTGATCCGTTCGACGGCGCGAACGATCCCGCTCAGCTTGGCGGGCCGCTTGACCTCGACCTTTTCGATGCGCGCGGGTTTCGAAGGGCGATCGAGTTTGGCGACGCGGATCTTGGCGGGCTTCGGCTCGGCCTTGACGACCTTGCTCACGGCTGGCTTGGCCCTCGCCTTCTCGACAGTCTTCACCTTCTCCAGCCTGGCCGGCTTCTCCACCTTAGGGGGCTTGGCCTTCGGCGCCGCGACGGCCTTGATCTTCATCGGCTTGGGCGGGGCGACTTTCTGAGGCGCGGGCTTTGCGGCCGTCTTGCGCACCGCCTTGGGCGGCGGCGGGGCTTCGGCGGGCTCAGCCTCGGGTTCGACTGATTGGACCCGCACCAATCCCACCGCCGGACGGACGGGGGCCAGCAGCTCCCGCGACGGCGGCTCGGCCGGCGCGGCCCTCGGCGGCTCGGCGGACCCGGGCAACACCTCGATCGGCGCACCGAGCGGGGCGGGGGTGTCGTCGAGAATGATCTGGAGCCCGCGGCTCGGCGCCGCCGCCGCCGGGGCCTCCACGGGCGGCAGGGCCATCTGGCGCTCGCTCATCGCCGGACGCGCCCACAGTCCAAGGCCCACGCCCATCAGGGCGGCGGCGGCGACGCCTGCGAACAACAGGCCCCGCCCGGGGCGGCCCGATTTCGGTTCTTCGGATGACGAAGGCAGCGACATGAGTGATCCTTCCCCAACTAGGATCCCTCGACGCACGCTGGGGTATGGTCGCTCTGCCGCGCCCACGGCTAAGCTACCCCCCAACGATCTCTCCCGACACAGATTGAGCCTGAAATATGTCCTTCGCGCCAGCCCCAATTCTCGAGACCGAACGCCTGATCCTGCGCATTCCGGAGACCAGCGATTTCGACGCCTGGGCCGCCTTCGCCGCCGATGAGGAAACCATGCGCCACATCGGCGGCGTCCAGGCCCGCTCGGTCGCCTGGCGCGGCATCTGTTCGGTGACCGGCGCCTGGGCCATTCGCGGCTTTTCAATGCTCTCGGTGATCGAAAAGGCCACCGGGCGCTGGATCGGCCGCATGGGTCCCTGGCAGCCGGAGGGCTGGCCGGGCACGGAGGTCGGCTGGGCGCTCTGCCGCGACACCTGGGGCAAGGGTTACGCCACCGAGGGCGCGGTCGCCTGCATGGACTACGCGGTCGACGTGCTCGGCTGGAGCGAGGTCATCCACACCATCGAGCCCGAGAACCGCGCCTCCCAGGGCGTGGCGCGCAAGCTCGGCTCGACGGTCCTCCGCCAGGCGGCCATGCCGGCGCCCTACGAGGATATGGTCTGCGACGTCTGGGGCCAGACCCGCGAGCAGTGGCTGGCGAGCAGGGCCGCCCGCTAGATCCAGCCGCGCTCGCGGAGCAATCGGGCGTAGGTGCGGCTGACCGGGGCCTCGGCGCCGTCCTTCAGCGTCAGGGTCGCGCGCCCGTCGCCTCGTTTCGCGTCAGCGATGGCGTCGCGCGCCACCCACCAGGAGCGGTGCACCTGGGCGCCCTCGATCCCCTCCAGTTCGGAGACGGCGTCCGCCAGCCGCATCAGGATCAGGTCCTGCCCCTTGGAGGTGTGGAGCCGCAGGTAGTGGTCCTCGGCCTCGACGGCCCAGACGTCCGCGCCGCGCAGCTTGAGCGGCAACCGTTCGAGGAACTTCGCCGGCGTGGCGGAGGCGGTGGTCACGCTCTGACGGTCGACGAGCACATTGATCGAGGTCAGCGCTACGGAAATGGTCAGCACCGCGCCGATCAGGCCGGGTATGTCCTCGATCTCGAAGTGCGACCCCAGCACCAGCGTCGAGGCGATCGCCACGACCACGGTGAACGGCAGCGACAGCGTCAGGGAGGCGAGCCCCACGCGCACCCAGGTGCTCATCGAACTGGGCCTGCGGAAGAAGAACCTGGAGACGAAGGCGCCCCAGAGCCAACCGGCCACGACCACGGAGATCCAATAGCCGAGCCTTGGGATGAACGGGACGCGACCTGACTCGAACGCCCCCACGACGCTGAGGAAGAACGCCGCCGCCACGCTGATCGCCAGGCCGCGCAGCCAGCCGGCGGTGTCGTCGTAGGGACCCCAGCGCAGGAAACGGAAGAACCGGTTCATCTCGGCGCGGCGCATCCCTTCCGCGGGGCTTTCCTCGGCGCCATCAGCCGACGCCACAGGCTTCGCAGATAACGGA
>JBOHKZ010000088.1:0-2941 GCA_050729355.1 Phenylobacterium sp.
ATGGTGGAGGGGGCAAGCCAACGCTCCAGCTTGCAACTTGCCCCCTCCACCACCCGCTCTTCGCTGCGCTCGGCGTGCGGTCCCCCTCCCGCCGCTTTCGCGGGGGAGGTAAGGTGTTGCGCAGCCCTGACTCCCTCTCTACATGGGCGCCTTAACCTGCAGTTCTGACCTGGGGCCGGCGTTTGCGAGCGCGCGGTCCCTCGCGCGCGAGACTTGGATGCCCAAACGGACCGACATCTCCTCGATCCTGATCATTGGCGCTGGCCCGATCGTCATCGGCCAGGCCTGCGAGTTCGACTACTCCGGCGTCCAGGCCTGCAAGGCGCTCCGCGCCGAGGGCTACCGCATCGTGCTGGTGAACTCGAACCCGGCGACGATCATGACCGATCCGGACGTCGCCGACGCCACCTACATCGAGCCGATCACGCCCGAGATGGTCGAGAAGATCATCGCCAAGGAGCGGCCTGACGCCCTGCTGCCGACCATGGGCGGCCAGACCGCGCTCAACACCGCGCTCGCCCTCGACGCCTCGGGCGTCCTCAAGAAGTACGGCGTCGAGATGATCGGGGCCAAGGCCGAGGTCATCGACAAGGCCGAGGACCGCCAGAAATTCCGCGACGCCATGGACCACCTGGGCCTCGAAAGCCCCAAGTCCAAAGCCGCCCACACCCTCGAGGAAGCGCTGGAGGGGCTGGAGTTCGTCGGCCTGCCGGCGATCGTGCGGCCGTCGTTCACGCTCGCCGGCACCGGCGGCGGCATCGCCTACAACATCGAGGAATTCCACGAGATCGTGCTGCGCGGCCTCGACCTCTCGCCCACCACCGAGGTGCTGATTGAAGAGAGCGTCCTGGGGTGGAAGGAGTACGAAATGGAGGTCGTCCGCGACAAGGCGGACAACTGCATCATCGTCTGCTCCATCGAGAACATCGACCCGATGGGCGTGCACACCGGCGACTCAATCACCGTCGCCCCCGCGCTGACCCTGACCGACAAGGAATACCAGTGGATGCGCCGGGCCTCGATCGCGGTGCTGCGCGAGATCGGCGTCGAGACCGGCGGCTCCAACGTCCAGTTCGCGGTGAACCCGAAAGAC
The DNA here is from genome assembly GCA_050729355.1 of Phenylobacterium sp. Classification (GTDB taxonomy): domain Bacteria; phylum Pseudomonadota; class Alphaproteobacteria; order Caulobacterales; family Caulobacteraceae; genus Phenylobacterium. The sequence goes on from JBOHKZ010000088.1 coordinate 1,094, forward strand.
GGCCGCATGGTCGTCATCGAGATGAACCCGCGGGTGTCGCGCTCCTCGGCGCTGGCGTCCAAGGCCACCGGCTTCCCGATCGCCAAGGTCGCCGCCCGCCTGGCCGTCGGCTACACGCTCGACGAGCTGATGAACGACATCACCGGCGCGACGCCGGCCTCGTTCGAGCCCTCCATCGACTACGTGGTCACCAAGATCCCGCGCTTCGCCTTCGAGAAGTATCCGGGCTCCGACCCCTATCTCACCACCTCGATGAAGTCGGTGGGCGAGGTCATGGCCATCGGCCGCACCTTCGCCGAGAGCCTGCAGAAGGCTTTGCGCGGCCTTGAAACGGGCCTGTCGGGCTTGGACGAGATCGAGATCGAGAACGCCAACGACCTGGAGATGGGCCACGCCTCCATCATCCGCGCGCTGGGCGTCCCGACGCCGGACCGCCTGCGGGTCATCGCCCAGGCCTTCCGCCATGGCCTGAGCGTCGAGGACATCAACGCCGCCTGTTCCTACGAGCCGTGGTTCCTGCGCCAGATCGAGACCCTGGTGAAGGAAGAGGCCCGGATCGCCAAGGATGGCCTGCCGACCACCGCCCAGACCTTCCGCGCGCTCAAGGCCCAGGGCTTCTCCGACGCCCGCCTGGCCAAGCTGACCGGCGGCCTGGAAGCCGACGTGCGCGAGGCCCGCCGGGCGCTGGGCGTCCGCCCCGTCTACAAGCGCATCGACACCTGCGCCGGCGAGTTCCGCGCCGAGACGCCCTACATGTACTCGACCTACGAGAGCGGGGCTCTGGGCCAGGTTCCCGGCTGCGAAAGCGAGCCCTCGAACGCCAAGAAGGCGATCATACTGGGCGGCGGGCCGAACCGCATCGGCCAGGGCATTGAGTTCGACTACTGCTGCTGCCACGCGGCCTTCGCGCTCGACGAGATCGGCGTGGAGTCGATCATGGTCAACTGCAATCCGGAGACCGTCTCCACCGACTACGACACCTCGGACCGGCTCTACTTCGAGCCGCTGACCGCGGAAGACGTCCTCGAACTGATCCACGTGGAACAGCAGAACGGGACCCTGCTGGGCGTCATCGTGCAGTTTGGCGGCCAGACGCCGCTGAAGCTGGCCCAGCCTCTGGAAGACGCCGGCATCCCGATCCTCGGCACCTCCCCCGACGCCATCGACCTGGCCGAGGACCGCGAGCGCTTCCAGCAACTGCTGCACAAGCTCGACATCGCCCAGCCGATCAACGCCATCGCCCGCAGCCGCGACGAAGCCTTCGCCGGTGCGCACCAGGTGGGCTACCCGGTGGTGATCCGGCCCTCCTACGTGCTCGGCGGCCGGGCCATGGAGATCGTCCGCGACGACGAGCAACTCGACCGCTACATCCGCCACGCCGTGCAGGTCTCCGGCGACAGTCCCGTCCTGATCGACCAGTACCTCTCGCGCGCCACCGAGGTGGACGTGGATGCACTCTGCGACGACACCGGCGCGGTGTTCGTGGCGGGCGTCATGGAGCACATCGAGGAGGCCGGCGTGCACTCGGGCGACAGCGCCTGTTCCATGCCGCCCTTCTCGCTGCGCCCCGAAACCATCGCCGAGCTGAAGCGTCAGACCGAGGCCATGGCCCGCGCGCTGAAGGTCCGTGGCTTGATGAACGTGCAGTTCGCCATCGAGGAGCCGCACTCGGAAACCCCGCGCATCTTCGTGCTCGAGGTGAACCCGCGCGCCAGCCGCACCGTGCCCTTCGTCGCCAAGACCATCGGCCGTCCGGTCGCCGCCATCGCCGCCAAGCTGATGGCCGGCAAGCCGCTCTCCGACTTCGACCTGCACGACAAGCCCTACGACCACATCGCGGTGAAGGAA
>JBOHKZ010000089.1:0-6787 GCA_050729355.1 Phenylobacterium sp.
GCGCGGGCGCGGACCTGGGCCTTCTGGGCCTGGTCGCGGACACGGCCGGTAAGGCTGCCGGTCAGCATGGCGGTGAAGAAGAACACCCCCAGCGTCAGCATCGATTCCCAGGAGCCGACGGCGAGCGGGCTGCGGCCGCCCAGGATGTAGAAGTTGAACGCCAGGAAGCCGAGGACCGAGGCGAAGTAGGCGGGTCCCGCGCCCAGCCAGTAGGCGACCACGAGAACCGCGGCCAGGAAGAGCGCCGACAGTCGCAACAGGTGGGAGAGCTGATAGATGTATTCCGCCAGCGCGGTGGCCACAGCGACGATGGCGAACGCGATGAGATAGCGCACGATCGTCCGGGAACTGAGCGGCCAGGTCTTCAGCTTTGACCTCATCGGTGCGCGCGGACCCGACGGCCACGCTCAAATGTCATATGTGAAATAGGCGAGCCGCGCGGTCCTGTCACACACCGAATACAGTGTTACGTGAGGCTATGGGTCGCGGGTCAGTTCGGCCATCTTCAGGACGGTGTTCCAGTTGCGAGCCGTGCCCCGCAACTTCAGCGCGCGTTCGATCATCGCAGCGGTCAGTTTCGAGTGGCCGATGTCGTCCGGATAGCTGGCGTAGAGGCAGCCGGGGCCGCCCGCGACCTCCTCCGGGCCCTTGATCTTGCCGCGCAGGGCCTCGACCGCGGCGGCCTGCGGTTCGCCCTTCAGGAAGACCACGACCAGGTGGCTGGGGTCGTCGCGGGCCATGGCGGGGAAGGGGTTCGCCGCGACGATGGCGGCGAGCTCGGCCCCGTCCCGCACGAAGACCTCGGTCGACTGGCCAAGCGTGGTCTCCAGGCCCTTTTCGATCCTGGCCTCGAGGGCGGCGTCGGCGGCCTTGGCGGCAATCACCGCATTGCCGGTGGCGACGACCGTCTGGGCGTCGGGATGACCAACGTCGGCCAGAACGCGCTTGAAGTCGGCCATCAGCAGGCGGCGGCCGGAAAGATTGATGGCCCGTAGGAAGACGCCGACCTTCTTCACCCTAGGCGCCCGCCTTCCAGGCGAGGAATTCGGGACGATCGAGCAGGCGCTCGGCGTACTGCGCGCCGGGGCCGGGGTCCCCGAAATCGGCAAGGCGCACGCCATAGGTGCGCAGGCGGGTGGCGACGGGGGTGAAGAAGGCGTCGACGATCCCCCACTCCGGGCCGGCGAGATAGGGGCCGCCGAAGCGGTCCAGCAGGCTGTTCCAGAGCTCGGCGATGCGGCGCAGGTCCTTCTGGGTCGCGTCGGAAAGCTCGATCGCCTCGATGGGGGCGAAGAGGTCCATCGGGCACTGGCTGCGCAGGGCGGAGAAGCCGGAGTGCATCTCGGCCGCCGCGGAACGGGCGAGCGCGCGCGCGGCCGGATCCTTGGGCCAGAGCCCGGCGTCCGGGAACCGCTCGGCCAGGTATTCGCAGATCGCCAGGGAGTCGCAGACCGAGAGGTCGCCATCCTTCAGCACCGGGACCAGGCCGGTCGCGGAGTGCGGCCTGATCGCCTCGACGCTCTGGTTGTTCTCCTGGCGAAGCTGGATCTCGGTCTCGGAAAACGGTGCGCCGGTCTTCTTCAACGCCAGCCACGGACGCATCGACCAGGTCGACCAGGCCTTGGTGCCGATCACGAGTTCCATTGCGTCCTCCCGCCACTCTCACGAAGCCGCTATTGGCCGGGCGACGATCCTCGCGTCTAGTGTCGGACAACAAGAAATCTCTGGAGGAAGCGTAACCATGACCGAGGCGTCCGCCCCGGCCCCGATCGGCGCAACGATCGACCCGAAGATAGCCACAGGCGCCCCGCCGCTCGTCCCGTTGGTTTCCGCCGGCTTCCGCAGCTACGCCCTGGTCGTCCTGCTGCTGGTCTACACGGTGAACTTCCTCGACCGTCAGATCGTCTCGATCCTGGCGGAGCCGATCAAGAACGACCTGGGCATCACCGACACCCAGCTCGGCCTTCTGACCGGCCTGGCGTTCGGCATCATCTATTGCGGGTTCGGCCTGCCGCTGGCGCGGCTGGCGGACAAGGCCAACCGGGTCTGGATCATCTCCGGCTCGCTGGCGCTCTGGAGCGCCTGCACGGTGCTCTGCGGTCGCGCGGTGAGCTATCCGACGCTGGTGCTGGCGCGGATGGGCGTGGGCCTCGGCGAAGCCGGCTGCACGCCCACGGCACACGCACTGATCGCCGACTACACGCCGCGCGAGAAGCGCGCCTCGGCGCTGGCCTTCTTCTCGATGGGCACGCCGATCGGCTCGCTGCTGGGGCTGGCGATGGGCGGGGTGGTCGCCGACGCCTATGGCTGGCGCGCGGCGTTCCTGGTGGCGGGGCTTCCGGGCCTGATCCTGGCGCTGGTGGTGCTGTTCACCCTGAAGGAGCCGCGCAAGGCGATGAGCGAGGCCGCCGTGCAGGCCTCCAACGCCATCCAGATGAGCTTCACCGCCACCGTGCGCTACCTCAGCGCCAAGCGGACGTTCTGGTTCATGGCCTTCGGCGCGGCGATCAAGGCGTTCGTCGGCTATGGGCACGCACCGTTCACGGCTTCCTATTTCCTGCGCATGCACGGACCGGAGGTGGCGCAACTTGCCGCCCAGTTCGGTCTGAAACCGGTCGGCTTCCTGGGCATCGCGCTGGGCCTGCTGGCCGGCATCTTCGGGACGGCGTCGAGCTGGCTGGGCGGCTGGATCGCCGACAAGTTCGGGGCCCGCGACCTTCGCGCCTATGCGAGCGTGCCGGCGGTGGCGTCCGTGCTCTCGATCCCATTCTTCTGCGCGGCCATGAGCGTGGACAGCGTCACCCTAGCGCTGCTGCTGTTGATCCCGTCGAGCCTTCTGGGTTCGCTCTGGTACGGTCCGGTCTACGCCTCGGCGCAGAGCCTGGTGCCGCCGCAGATGCGCGCCACCAGCGCCTCCATCGTGCTGTTCATCATCAACATGACCGGACTGGGCTTCGGCGCCCTGGTGGTCGGCGGCCTCTCGGACTTCTTCAACTTCTCCATGGGGCTGGGCAAGGCCGAGGGCATCCGTTGGGCGCTGATCACCTCCGCCTTCTTCGGCTTGATCGCGGCGTGGCTGTTCTTCATGGCTCGCAAGCGGATCCGCGAGGACATGGTCAGCTAGGGGAGGCCTGGGTCTCCGCGATCGGGGCGGTCACCGTGCAGACCAGGCCGTCGGGCGCGTAGACGAGATCGGCCGGCCGGCCGATCTCGCCGGTGAGGCCCTGGCCGAGCAGGCGCGAGCCGAAGCCTTGTTCCGCCGGCGGCGCCACCGGCGGGCCGCCGCTTTCGCGCCAGGCGATGTCGACGGCCTCGCCCTGCGCTGCCGTCGCCCAGGTGAGCGTCACGCGGCCCGCGGGGACTGAGAGGGCCCCGTACTTCGTGGCGTTGGTAGCCAGCTCGTGGAAGGCCATCGACAGGGCGACCGCGACGCTGGGCGCGATGCGGACCAAGGGCCCATCGATGGTGATGCGCGGCGCCTCGGCGTCGTCGTAGGGCCGCACGGCTTCAGCGGCAATGTCGGTGAGCTCGGCGCTTTCCCAGTTCTCCCGGGTCAGCACATTGTGCGCGGTGGAGAGCGCCAGCAGGCGTTCGGTGAAATGGGCGCGCGCGACGGGCGCCGCGACGCCGTCACGCAGGGTCTGGCGCGCGATCGACTGCACCGTGGCCAGGGTGTTCTTCACGCGATGGTTCAGCTCGTTGATCAGGAGCTGCTGGCGCTCCTCGGCGGCGCGAACGTCGGTGACGTCGATGCCGATGCCGACGTAGCCCTGAAATCGACCGGTAGCGTCGAAGCGCGGCCGGGCGTTGGTCTGCATCCAGCGGTATTGGCCGCTGGCGTGCCGGAAGCGCCCCTCCGCCGTCCAGGGATGCGGCCCCTCGGTCGCCTGGCGTCGAGCCTCGACGACGGCCCCGATATCGTCGGGGTGCCAGAGCTCGCGCCACACGCCCAGGCCGTGAATCGCTTCGGCGGGCTTGCCGACGTATTCCGCGAAGGCCTGGTTGACGAACTCGACTGCGCCGTCGGGCGAACTCACCCAGACCGGCGCCGGCGCGCTGTTGGCCATGGCGCGGAACCGCGCCTCGCTCTCGCGCAGCTCGGATTCCTGGGCCTTGCGGTGAGTGATGTCGCCGACCACGCCGCGCAGCCCGCGCGCGGTCCCGTCGGGTGCATAGTCCGCCTGGGCGCGCGACATGACCCAGATCTCGCTGTCCCAGCCGGGCGGCGTGACGCGGTATTCGATCTCGTAGCCGGTGCGGCCGGCGAAGGCGCTTTCGACCGCTCGGCGGGCGTCGAGGGCGTCCTGCGGGTTCACCCGCGAGAGGATCTGGTCCCAGGTCATCACCGCTCCCGCCGGGAGGCCGAAGATGGCGGCGGCGCGTTCGGAGAGGGTCACCAGGTCGGTGTCGGGGTCCCAGCTCCAGTCGCCGAGGCCGGACGCCGACAGGGCCAGCTCCAGCCGCTGGGCCTGCTCATGCTCGCGGTCCTCGCGGTGACGCCGCTCGGTGATGTCGCCGAAGCTGACGGCCAGCCCGCCGTCGATGGGAAAGGCGCGGAACGCCAGGAAGCCTCCGGGCCGCAGGGTCGAGGGCGCTTCGAACTGGATCTCGATCCGCTGTTCCATCGCGCGGCGGCAGGCGGCCTCGAGCGCGCCTCCGGCCAGGGACGGAACCGCCTCCCAGAAGATGCGGCCAATGCCATCCTCGCGGCTGATGCCGGCGTGGGTTTTCGCGGCGCGGTTGCAGTAGGTGATCCGCCACTCGCGATCGAAGGCGCAAAAGCCGTCGCCGAACCCATCGAGGAGTTGCTCGATCTGCCGTTCCTGCCCCGCCGAACTCATGCCGGGATCATCTGGGCGGAGCTGCGCCGTGTCGAGGGGGCTTGAACCCTGGGATGTCGGTCAGGCGTCCGCCGACGAGCGACGCGACGCGGGCAGGGCAGTCTGAGAGCCTAGCCGATCTGTCCGAGGCGGGCGGGCTGGGCGGAGAGCGCCGCGGTGCGGGCGCGAGCCTTGAGGATCTCGCGGGCCCGCAGGCCGGAAAGGATCGGGTCGAGGCCGTCCATGAGCGCGATCAGGAAGCCGATCTCGCCCTCGAACAGGCCCTGGCGCCAGACATAGCTGGTCCAGAACTGGCGGACGCCGCCGCCGATCGAGCCGAGGATCGAGCCGGTGCGGCCGGTTTCGGCGATGTCCTGCGCCCGAAGCGCGGTCTGGCGGTTGAGGCGGGCGATCATCTGGCCGACATCAGGATCGGCGTTGCGGCAGATCGGGGTCTCCAGCGCGCCGGCGTAGCGGCCGTCCAGGACCGCCACCGGCTGCACCCGACGGGCCAGCCAGCGCTTGATGCTGCGGCGGTAGAGGCGAGGGGCGATGGCCGCGCCGAACGCGCCGCCCCAGCCGCGGCGGATCAGGGTCTCGCCGACATAGTTGTCCAGCGGAACGTCGAACCAGTCGCCCGAGGGACGGCCATGGATAGCGGCGCGGACCTCGTAGGCGAGGGCGGCTTCGACGGTTTCGTCCGGCTCGACTTCCAGCACCCACTCGCCCAGGCAGGCGGCGACGCCCGCGGCCTTGCTCTGGCTCTCCAGCGGGAAGATGCCGTCGATCACACGGGCGCCGAACTGGCGGGCGATCTCCTGCGTGCGGTCGGTGCAGCGGTCGGCCACGACCACGATCTCGTCGCAGAAGTCCAGGCGGCGCAGGCAGTCCGCAAGCCGCGCTTCTTCGTTGTGCGCGCAGACGAGAGCCGAAAGTTTCACTTCGCGACGTCCTCCCCCGAGGGCCCCCGGCGTTAACTTGCCGTCAATGATATGACGCCACCGGTAGCGCTTACCCCCCGCCCACCTTTCGACAGATTTTCAGAACGCGGCGCCGAGTCGCAGGCCGATGGTGCGCGGGCGCTGGGGGGTGACCTGGCGGACCTGGCCAAAGGAGAAGGGATTGCCATAGGCGAAGGTGTCGCCGTGGTCGTCGGTGGGATTGGTGACAAAGACGCTGGCGCTCCAGCGCTGCGTGGCGATCTCGGCCGAAAGACGCGCTTCGACGAAGGACCCGGTCTTCGTGGTTGGGGACGAACCGAACTTCAGGCCAGAGGGCCCGACGTAGCTGGCCTCGGCGATCAGCCGCAGGATGAACGTGTCGTCGAGCGGGCGCTCATAGCGCGCGAGGAAGCCGCCGGAGGTGCGGGGCGCGCCTGGCAGGCCCGAGTCCAGCGGTGTCAGCGAAAAGTCGGGATTGGTGCGGGTGAATTTGGGCTCGGCGAAGAGTGCGTTGGCCTGCAGCGACAGGCCGAAATCGAAATCGTAGGCGACCTCGGTCTCGATGCCGACGATGCGGGCGTCGCCGACGTTGGCGGTATAGGCCAGGCCCGACGGCCGGTACTGGTCGGACTGGATGTCCGTCCAGCGGTCGTAGAAGGCCGCGGCTCGGATCGCCAGGCGGCCGTCCATGGAGCGACCCTTGGCGCCCAGCTCGTAGTTGCGCAGCTTGTCGGAGACGAAGGACCTGCGCGGAGCGTGGATGTCGGAGAAGCCCGTAGAGTTGACGCCGCCGGCCCGGTAGCCCTCGGAGAACAGGGCATAAATCAGCGGACCCTGGGCGAATTCGTACTGGATCGACACCTTGGGCGAGAAGCCTGTGTAGATGGGATCGCCGATCACGACCCGAGACTGGCCAGGGAAGGCGACCACAATGTCGGAGATGGTTTCCAGCTCGGTGCGGAAGAGCCGCCCGCCGGCCGACGCGGTCCAGCGGTCGGCAAATCGGTAGCTCGCCTCGCCGTAGAG
>JBOHKZ010000090.1:0-8114 GCA_050729355.1 Phenylobacterium sp.
CCGCCGCCGCCGAAGCCGCCGCCGCCGCCGCCACGGGGACGGTCAAAACCGCCGCCACCGCCGCCGCCGCCGCGCGCCGGGGCTGCGCCCTGGCCCGTAACCACGAGTTGCCCGGCCGAGAGCTTGCCGGACCTGCGGTCCTGCTCGAGCTCGAAGGCAACCTGGTCGCCTTCATTCAGGCCACGAAGGCCTGCCTGCTCGACCGCTGAAATGTGGACGAAGACGTCAGATCCGCCATCGTCCGGTTGAATGAAGCCAAATCCCTTGGCGGTATTGAACCACTTGACCGTGCCGCTCGACATTCGCGTGACCTAACCGAGATAGAGTCTTGCGCCGCACGTGACGGCGCCCGGCCATCGATTTTGACGGACCGTAGAAGCTATGTAGCGGGCGAAAAGCCGGTAGACCAGCCGGGACCGTGACATCGCTCGCCAATGGGCCTATCAGCCTGCCGCTCCCTTGGATCGCTCAGACGGGCCGGCGCGTGAAAAGCATCTGTATTTACTGTGGGTCAGGCCCAGGCAACGATCCAGCCTTCCTGGCCGCGGCGATCACCGCAGGAACCACCATCGCCAAGGCCGGACTGACGCTGGTCTATGGCGGCGGCAAGGTCGGCCTGATGGGCGCGGTCGCCGACGCGGCCCTGGCCGCCGGCGGCAAGGTGATCGGCGTCATGCCCGCGGACCTGGTGAACCAGGAGATCGGCCACCGCGGCCTGACGGAGCTGCGGATCGTCAATTCCATGCACGAGCGCAAGTGGGCCATGGCCGAGCTGGCGGACGGGTTCCTGTGCCTGCCGGGCGGTCCCGGCACCTTCGAGGAGATCTTCGAACAGTGGACCTGGGCGCTGCTGGGCTTCCACGCCAAGCCCTGCGGCTTCGTCAACGTCAACGGCTACTACGACCTGATGCGCGGCCTCGTGCAGAACATGGCCGACAAGGGCTTCACCACCCAGCAGTACGCCGACATGCTGATCTACGCCGACACCACCCAGGCCGCGATCGACGCCTTCCGCGCCTACGTGCCCCCGCCGCCCAAGTGGGGCGTCGCGCCCGTTGAGCAGCGCTACTAGCCGCCTCAGCGCAGCCTGACGACCTGTTCGGCGATGAAATCCGAGAACAGCTTGTCGGACTGCGCCGCCGCCGCCTGGTTGTAGACGAACTTCGAGGTGGGCGACTGGGTCGCCTCATCGAAGGCGTGCGTCATGCCGGGGAAGTCGACGTTTCGAATTCCGGATGCGTCGCCCATGACCTGCGTCAGCAGCGGCAGGCACTTCCTGGCCGGGCCGATGGTGTCCAACTGGGCGGTGACCAGCAGCAGCGGGCCCTTGAAGGCCCACTTCGGATTGCGCTTGGCGTCGTTCAGCACGCCGCAATAGGGATAGTAGAGCACGACGGCGTCCGGCTTCTGGGCGGGTTGCGGGACTTCGACACGCAGGTCGCCGATCAGTTTTGAACGCGGTCCCGAAGTCAGGACCTGCATGACCGCCCAGCCGCCATGGCTCCAGCCGGCCAGGATCACGCCGGTGAACCGGTCGCCCCAATGCCGCTTTGCCAACTCCCCACCGGCCACGATGTCGCCGGCTCGCGTCGAGCCGCCCAGCCTGATCCCCGAGCAGACGCTCCTGATGGCCGCCGCGCGGTCGATGCCTCTGGGCTGGAAGCTGTCGACGATGATGGCGTAGGCGCCGGCGCGGGCCGCGGCCTCGGCGTAGTTGTTCATCACCCTGTTCGGCCCATTGGGACCGACGAGCCCGCCGCAGCCCGAGGCCAGGATCACCAGCGGCGCACGGCCCCCGGCCGGCGGCGCGTAGTATTGCGCATAGGGCGCGAGCCTGTCCGCGCGTCTCGCCAGGGTCCGGTCGCAGCCACTAGCCAGGCCGGAGATCGCCACGATCGCCAGCAAAACCAACAGCCTACCGACGCGATTGCGCATCCAAGCATCCTTCCCTGGCCGGCGCGCTAGAAGGGCTTACCGACGAAGATGTAGAACGCCTTGCGCTGGTGGCTCGCCGCGCCGAACGCCACGAACACCGGCCCGATCAGGGTGTCGGCGCCGATGTAGACGTTGCCGCCGTAGCGCAGGTCGTCAAAGCTGGCGTCGTCGCGATGGGTCCAGGTGTTGCCGGCCACGACGGTGGCGCCGACGTACAGCGGAATGCCGATCAGGTTCTGCGAGTGGTCGGTGAGCTTGTAGCGGTACATCGCCCGCGCCACGCCGTAGGACTCTCCCGTCAGCTCGTCCGGCAGGTAGCCCGGGAAGCTGAACGCCCCGCCCAGCGAGAACAGCGACGAAAGCGGCAGGTCGCCCTGGAACGTGTCGCCCCCGGAGACGTCCAGGATCACCGCGTGACGGCCCCAGCCCTTTGCGTAGGACGCATCCAGGCTCACAGACTGGAAGTGGTTGGTGTCGCCCAGCCACTTCAGCCCTTCTCGCCACTCCAGCTTCGTCCTGATCCCGCGCGTCGGGTAGTAGGGGTTGTCCCAGGTATCGGCCGCGGCGGACGCCGACAGCTGGCCGATATCGAGATCGATGTCTCGCGGGATGAGCGTGCCTTCCTGAAGCGACGCCTTGCCGCTGCCGCCTTCCACGCCGACCCGGAATTCGCCCACGGTCCCGAACTGACGCCCCGCGGCTAGCGACGCCAACCCATAGCTCGCGTCATACCGGCCAAGCGGGAAGCCGCTGCTGTCGTAGACCCGGATCGGCCGCTCCTGCAGCTTCAGGTTCAGGTCGAGGAACCATCTGCGCTGGCTCTCGAGCAGCTTGAAGTATTCCGCGGAGAGGAGCTTGCGATCGCCGATGGTGCCTACGAAGCGGGCTTCCGAACCGTAGCTGTCCAACTGGGTGAGCCGGTATTCGGCCGAGATATCGAACTCGTTGTCGCCCTTGCCGGTCGCGGCGATGGTTATGCCGGGCCGCAGCCGGTTGGCGTCGCCCGGGCGCTGGACGGCCATGACCACCAGCCCGGTGCGCCCGTCCTTCTCCTCGATGCGGTAGTCCACCCGCGAGAAGACGCCCGTGGCGTAGATGTCGCGCAGGGCGACCGCGACCGCTTCCGGCGCCAGCGGCTTGTTCACGAAGGGCTCGACCTTGCGCAGCAGGATTTCGTCGGCCAGGCGGGAATCGTTCTCGACCTTGACGTAGTCGATCCTGGGCGGCGGCCGCTCGATGCTGACCGGCGGCGTGAACTGACGGCTGGCGGCGATGCGCTGCAGGCCGGCGGTCTGCTGTTCCGCGGCCGTCCTGCCGACGGCGATGAGCGCCGCGCCCTTCTTGAAGTCAGCCGCCGTCAACGGGGCCGTGTCGACCCGGATCAGCACGTCGGTGGGCTTCACCGTGGCCAGCTGCTGGCGCTCGTTGGCCAGGATCAGCATGGTCACCGTCTGGCCGAGCACGGCGGAGACGCCGGTGATCTTGTCGGCGCGCGCCATCGGTGTCTGGGTGGCGACCACGATCACCACGTCGGCCCCGAGGTCCCGGGCGACGTCGATGGGCACGTTGTCGGACATCCCGCCGTCGACCAGCAGCTTTCCGTCGAGGCGATAGGGGGCGAACACGCCGGGCACCGACATCGACGCCCGCATGGCGCTGGTCAGTTCGCCGCGGTCTATCACCACCTTCTCGCCGGTCTCGAAGTTGGTCGCCACGGCCCGGAAGGGGATCGGCAGGTCATCGAAGGTCGGCACGGCGGCGCGCACCTTCACCAGCCGCCGCAACTCGAGCAGCAGGTTGGCGTCGGAGACCAGGGCGTCCGGCCGACGCAGCCTGGTTCCCACCACCCCGACGCTCGCCTTGACCGGGAAGTCGGCCTGCAGCTGCTTTTCCCGATAGGTCAGGCCGTCGCGCGGCGGCGTCGTGTCGAAGATCAGGTCCCAGTCCATCGTCTTGACGGCCTGTTCGAGTTCGGCGCCGTTCATGCCCGAGGCGTAGAGGCCGCCGACGATCGAGCCCATGGACGTCCCGACCACCAGGTCCGGACGAATGCCGAGCTTCTCCAGGTACTGGATGGCGCCCACGTGGGCGATGCCCATGGCGCCGCCGCCCGAGAGCACCAGCGCCAGCTTGGGCCGCTTCGGCTGGGCGGGCTCCGCGGCCCAGGTCGGCGCCGCGAACGCGAGGCAGAAAACCGCCATCAGCGCTCCCAGGGTCAATCGTTGCCGCCCGGCGCCTGCATTCGCGTGTCGCATCGGCATCCACGCCCCAACCGACCTGCGCGGGCCGCTGTCGTAGCTCGCGAGCCGCTCCTAGGAGGCGTGGAAGTCTAGCTGCACCGAACGCCCACCTTATCGGGCGTACTACCTAGAACCCGTAGGTATCTGCCCGGACGCGGCCCTGAGCGCCCGTGCCGCGATCATCAGTCCGGATGGTCCTTGGCGCTGGCCGGAGCCACGTGGGGCAGGAAGGCCGCGGCCATCGGCTCGTACTTCGCCCGGGCCCGCTCGACGCGGCCCTTCATGTCCTCGGCGACCTCGGGATGCAGGTAGGCGACACCGTAGTTCTCGCCCGGGTCGGTCGTCATGTCGAAGAGCAGGGGATAGCCGTAGCGGGCGAGGTTGAGGTCGTAGGTCCGGTAGTAGGTCCGGACCACGTACTTCCAGCGCGCCGTCCGCACCGCGGCGATCTTGGTGTTGTTGAAGAGCACGATCTCCTCGTGGGGCGAGGGCGCGTCGGCCTGCATCACCGCCGAGAGGTCGCGGCCGTCGAGTTCGACGTCGGGCAGGGCGGCGCCGGCCATCGCCGCCAGCGTCGGCAGGAGGTCGAGGTTGGACGAGAGCGCCGCACTCTCCTGGCCCGCGGGAAGCGTCCCCGGCTGGCGGGCGATGAACGGCACGCGGAAACCGCCCTCCCAGGCCGAGCCGCCCTTGCGGTCGCGGAACGGGCCTGACGAGCCCTCGAACCAGGGGCCGTTGTCGGAGGTGAAGATCACCATGGTATCCTCGTCGAGGCCCAGGTCCTTCAGCCGCTGGATCAGCCGCCCGACGTTGAGGTCGATCTCCTCGACCACCTCGCCATAGGCGCCGGCCGCCGAGCCGGTGAGGTCGTCGGGGTTGGGATCCAGCGGCACGTGCGGCGCAGTCAGCGCCAGCAGAACGAAGAACGGCTCGTCGCGATGTTCCTCAACGAAAGCCATGGTTTGGCGGAAGAAATTCTGCGTCAGCCGGTGGAAGTCCACCGGCCTCTCGGTCAGCGGCGCATCCGGCGCGTCGGCGTCGTAGAGCGCCAGCGGCTTCATGTCGTGGCTGTAGGGCAGGCCGTGAAAGGCGTCGAAGCCATAGACCATCGGCGGCCAGTGCGGCGCGACGTGGCCCAGGTGCCACTTGCCCACCAGGGCGGTGGCGTAGCCCGCGCCCTTCAGCACCTTCGGAATGGTCGGGGCCTCCACCGGCAGGCCCTTGGTGTCGGCGGGCTGCAGCACCTCGTGGGCGAGGCCATGGCGGATCGCGTACTGCCCGGTCAGCAGACCCGCTCGCGACGGCGTGCAGACATTGGCCGAGGCGTAGAAGTCGGTGAGCCTGACCCCTTCGGCGGCCATCGCGTCGAGGTTCGGCGTCTTGATGATCGTCCCGCCGTCGCAACCGAGGTCGCCGAAGCCCAGGTCGTCCGCCAGGATCACAATGAAGTTCGGTTGCTTCGCCATTCGCACCTTCTCCGGCGCCGCATGACCCAAGTCAAAAGAACGGTGCTAGCTTGACCGCGGGGAGACCTGCATGAGCGCATCCGAGACCACCGCCGTCCACGCCGAGGCGACGGCCGTCGGCGGCCACGGCTCCGTCGGCCTCTTCGGCGCCACGGCCCTGGTGGCCGGCAGCATGATCGGCTCGGGCATCTACCTTTTGCCGGCGAGCCTGGGCGCGGTGGGATCGATCTCCATCCTCGGCTGGATCGCCGCCACGACGGCGGCCCTCGCCCTGGCCGGCATGTTCGCCTGGCTGGGGATAGCCGCACCGCGGGCCAAGGGGTTGCCCGGCTATGTGGAGGCCGGGCTGGGCCCATTCTTTGGCGTGCAGACGGCTGTGGCCTACTGGGCGACCAACTGGGTGGGGACGGCCGCGATCGCCGTCGCCGTGGCGGGCGCCGCCGGCTATCTGGTCCCGGCGCTCGCCGGCTCGACGCCGCGGCTGCTGGTGACGCTGGCGGCCATCTGGCTGGGCGTTGCGGCCTGCTGGGTCGGGCCGCGCACCGTCGCGCGGGTCGAGGGACTGACCCTGGCGATCGGGCTCCTGCCGGTGGTGATCGCCGCGACCCTGGGCTGGTTCGCCTTCCACCCCGCGATCTTCGCCGCGTCCTGGAACCCGCAGGGTCTGAGCCTGGGCTCGGCCGTGGGAGGCTCGGCGCTGACCGCCTTCTGGGCCTTCCTCGGCGTCGAGTGCGCCGCGGCCGCGGCCGGCGTGGTGCGCGATCCCACCCGCAACGTGCCCCGAGCTACCCTGATCGGGGTGATCGCCACGGCCGCGGTCTACATCAGCGCCTGCTCGGTGCTGATGGGCATCCTGCCCGCCACGGTGTTGGCCAAGTCCTCCGCGCCATTCGCCGAGGCGGGGAGGGCGAGCCTGGGCCTTGGCCTGGCGGCCGTAATCGCGGTCTGCGCCCTGCTGCGCGCCCAAGGCTGCGTCACCGGCTGGACCCTGGTCACCAGCGAGACCACACGCACCGCCGCCGACGCCGGCGTCTTCCCGAGGTTCTTCCGCACCCGCGCGGGCGAGCGGGCCTCGGCGGTCAACCTGCTCACCACTGGCGCGCTGATGAGCCTGGTGGCGATCGCCACGGCCAGCCCCTCGCTCGGTCAGCAGTTCGCGGTGCTGGCCAACGTATCGGTGCTGCTCAGCCTCTACTCCTACATCCTGGCCGGGGGCTCGCTGGTGCGCCTCTCCGTCGGCCTCGCGAAGGGCCGTCAGGTCCCTGCCCAGGTCACAGCCCTCGTGGCGATGGTCTGCTGCATCGCCCTGATCGCATCCGCCAAGCCCGTCGAGCTGGCGATCAGCCTGGTTCCGGTTGCGGCCGGCGGCCTTCTGTATCTTTGGCTGCGCCGCCGCTAAGTTCCGGGCTCGGCTTTTCGAGAGGGACCATGCTGCCAGTCGAGCTCTATCGGGGCGAGGAGGCGCTGCGCATCGACCGCGCGCAGATCCTGCGCCGCACCTGGCAGTTCATCGGCCATGCGGCGATGGCGCCCGATGCAGGCGACTACCTGGCCGAGGAGATCGGCGGCGCGCCGGTCGTCGTGGTGCGTCAGGCCGACGGAGAACTCGCCGCCTTCCATAACGTCTGCCGGCACCGCGCGGGCGCGCTGGTGGCCGATGGAGAGGGCAACTGCGGCGAGGCCTTCACCTGCCGCTACCACGGCTGGCGCTACGCCCTGGACGGGCGCCTGCGCAACGCCACCGACTTCGGGAACCTCCCAGGCTTCGATCCGCGCCAGTACGGTCTCTTTCCGGTCCGAGTGGAGACCTGGCAGGGCCTGGTGTTCGTGAACCTCGACCTCGCCGCGGCGCCCCTGACCGACATCCTGACGCCGCTGGCCGGCGGCGAACCCTTGCCGGCCTTCCCCTTGATCGAGCGGCGCAGCCACAGCCTCGCCTGCAACTGGAAGACCTACGTCGAGAACTACCTCGAGGGCTATCACCTGCCGATGGTGCACCCGGAGTTCGACGCCGACGTGGTGGTCGCCGACTACAAGACCGAGGTCGAGGGGCAGGTCATCTTCGCCTCGGCGCCGGCCCGCGACGCAAGCGTCTATGCCGGGACCTGGGCCTGGCTCTGGCCGAACCTCGCTCTGAACATCTATCGCCACGGCTACATGATCGAGCGGATGACGGCGGTCGGCGACGAGCAGACCCGGCTCGACTACTTCTACTTCTTCGATCCGGCGCGCACGTCGGAGCTGGCGGAGATGTTCAAGGTCTCCGACCTCGTCACCGCCCAGGACAAGCAGGTGTGCGAGGAGGTGCAGCGCAACCTGCGGACCGGGATCTACCAGGGCGGCGTGCTCTCGCCGAAGCACGAACAGGGCGTCGCCTGGTTCCAGTCCCAGGTCGCCGAGGCTCACGGGGTGGCGATCGCGACGAAGCTGGCCGCCGCGTCCTAATCACCACCCGATCAGAATAGGTGTCATC
>JBOHKZ010000091.1:0-6407 GCA_050729355.1 Phenylobacterium sp.
GTCCACGCCGCGCATGTCGAACAGGTCGAGGGCGATGCGGGCCGCCTCGCGTGGGACCGTCAGGCGTTCGAGAACCTCGCCGTCCGGGCCAAGCACGCTGCCGCCATTGAAGGCCGCAAACGGCTGATCGACGTCCAGCGCGCTCAGAAGTGCGGCCATGCCGCGGGGCGGCCGGGCGGAGATCAGGCTGAAGCCAACCCCCGCCGCGCGCAGCGATCGCACTGCGGCGACCGCCGCCTCGGTCAACTGCTTGTCCGGCGTGACCAGGCTGCCGTCCACATCCGAGATCAGAAAGGCGATGGGCGGCGCCGGCATGGCCTCAGCCCCCGCCGCCCGGCGGGCCTTCCACATGTCCGCCGAAGCCAAAGCGCATGGCCGACAGCAGCTTCTCGCCGAAGGTGTGCTCCTGGCGTGAGCGGAAGCGGGTGAAGAGAGCCGAGGAAAGCACCTCCGCCGGCACCGCCTCCTCGATCGCCGCCTCGATGGTCCAGCGGCCTTCACCGGAGTCGGCCACGGCGCCGCTGAATCCCTGCAGCCTGGGATCGCCGGCCAGGGCGGCCGCAGTCAGGTCCAGCAGCCACGACGAGATCACGCTGCCGCGCCGCCAGACCTCGGCGATGTCCGTCAGGTCGAGGTCGTAGCGCTGCTCCTGCGGCAAGGCGCCGGAGTTCTTGTTCCGCAGGATGTCGAAGCCCTCGGCATAGGCCTGCATCAGGCCGTACTCGATACCGTTGTGGATCATCTTCACGAAGTGGCCCGCGCCCGCGGGGCCGGCGTGGATGTAGCCGAACTCGGCGCGCGGGTCGGCGCCATCGGCCCGCTTTGTGCGCGGGATCTCGCCGACGCCCGGCGCCAGCGTGCGGAAGATAGGGTCCAGCCGGTCGACCGCGCCCTTCTCGCCGCCGATCATCATGCAGTAGCCGCGCGACAGACCCCAGACGCCGCCGGAGGTGCCGACATCGACATAGTGCAGGCCCTTGGCCGTCAGCGCCTGCGCTCGCCGGATGTCGTCCTTATAGAAGCTGTTGCCCCCGTCGATGACGGTGTCGCCGGGGCTGAGCAGGCCGGCCAAATGCTCGACCGTCGCCTCTGTGGGATCCCCGGCCGGCAGCATGACCCAGATGGTCCGAGGCGCCTGCACCTTGGCCACCATATCCGCCAGGTCCGCGGCCGGTGTGGCGCCCTCTTCGGCTAGCGCCTTGATCGCCTCCGGACCGCGGTTCCAGACGACGCATTCGTGGCCGCCGCGCATGAGGCGCCGAACGATGTTGCCGCCCATCCGGCCCAGGCCGATGACGCCCAGCTGCATGAGTCTTATCCTTCTCTGCTGACGTACGGCGGGCGGATCATCCGGCCTGTCGTTGGGCGAGCTTACCGTGGACGGCCGCCAGGAGCTTGTCCGCCGCGTCCGCGAACAGTTTGACGCCATCGACCACCAGATCGCGCGTGACGCCCTCGAGGTCGAGACCCAGGCGCTCGGCTTCAGCAAGCACACGTTCGGCGCCGGGTACGTCCTGCGTCAGGGTGATGGCCACCCGGCCATGATCGCGAAACGCGTCCATGGTCTTCGGCGGCACGGTGTTGACGGTATTCGGCCCGATCAGCGTCTCGATATAGAGGACGTCGGAATAGGCAGGGTCCTTGGTTCCGGTTGAAGCCCACAGGAGCCGCTGCGGCCGAGCGCCTGCCGCCGCCAGGGCCTTCCAGCGCCGCGTCTCGATCAGCTTCAGGTATTCCTGGTAGGCGATCTTGGCGTTGGCGATCGCCACCTTGCCGCGCAGCGCCTTCAGCGCGTCGGCGCCCCCCTCGCCGGCGGCGAGCCGCTGGTCGATCTTCTTGTCGATCTGAGCGTCGATCCGGCTGACGAAGAAGCTGGCGACCCCCGCGACCTTGCCCACGTCGCCGCCTTTGGCCTTGAACGCCTCCAGGCCCGCGGTGTGCGCCTCGGCCACGGCGAGGTAGGCCTTCAGCGCGAAGAGCAAGGTGACGTTGATGTTGATCCCTTCGCCCACCAGGGTGCGGATCGCGGCGACGCCCGGCTGCGTGCCCGGGACCTTGATCATCAGGTTCGGCCGGTCGACAGCCTTCCACAGCCGTCGGGCTTCCGTGACGGTCGCTTGCGTGTCCATCGCCAGATAGGGCGAGACCTCCAGGCTGACGAAGCCGTCGGCGCCGTTGGTCGCGTCATAGACCGGCCGCAGCTGGTCGGCGGCGTCCTGGATGTCGCCGATGGCCAGGTGCTCATAGACCTCCGCCGCGCCCGGCCTGCCCCGCGCCAGGAACGCCCGCAGGCGCTCGTCGTAGTCCGAGCCCTCGCCCATCGCCTTTTCGAAGATCGACGGGTTGGAGGTCACGCCCTTCAGTCCGTCCTCGGCGATAAGCCGCTTCAGGCCGCCGCTCTGGAGGATCTTGCGGTCGATGAAGTCCAGCCAGACGGCCTGGCCCGCCTCGCCCAGTTGCAGCAGGGGATTGGTCATGGCTTGCCTCGTGCGGCCTGCGCCTTGGCCGCTTCGTAGAGATGATCGGCGGTGAAGCCGAACCTGGTCTTGAGGTCCGCGATCGGAGCCGAGGCGCCGAAGCTGTGCATGGCGAGGATCGCACCGCCCAGGCCCACGTAGCGGTCCCAGCCCAGGCTCGAACCCTGTTCGATAGCCACCCGGCCCACGACGTCCGGCGGCAACACCTCGTCGCGGTAGGCCGGGTCCTGGCTCTCGAAGAGGTCCCACGACGGCATGGAGACGACGCGCGCCGCCACCCCTTCCGAGGTCAGCCGCTCGTAGACGTCGACGCAGAGGGAGAGCTCGCTGCCAGTCGCCATCAGGATCACTTGGGGACGCCCGTCGCTGCTCGCCAGGACATAGGCGCCGCGCCGCACGCCCTGCCCCGATGCATAGCGGCTGCGGTCCAGCGTCGGCAGCGCCTGGCGCGACAGCACGAGGCACGCCGGGCTCCGGCTCTGGCCGAGGATCGTGCGCCAGGCCTCGACCGTCTCGTTGGCGTCGCCGGGGCGCAGGGTGATCAGGCCGGGGATCGCCCGCAGCGCCGCGAGTTGTTCAACCGGCTGGTGGGTCGGCCCGTCCTCGCCGACGCCGATGGAGTCGTGGGTGAAGACGAACACCACCGGCAGCTCCATCAGCGCGGCCAGCCGCGTGGGCGGGCGCATGTAGTCGCTGAAGATCAGGAAGGTGGCGGTGTAGGGCCGCAGGGTGGAGAGCGCGAGGCCGTTGGCGATGGCGCCCATGGCGTGTTCCCGCACGCCGAAGTGCAGGTTGCGGCCGCCGTAGTCCGACGCCTCGAACGCACCAGCCCCGTCGAACTCCAGCTTGGTCTTGGTGGAGGGCGCGAGGTCCGCCGCGCCGCCCAGCAGCCAGGGGACGTGCTGCGCGACTGCGTTGAGCGCCTTGCCGGACGCCTCGCGGCTGGCGATCCCCTTGGCGTCGGCCGGGAAGCTCGGCAGGTCCCGATCCCAGCCCTCGGGCAGCTCGCCGCGCCGCATCAGGTCGAGTTCGCGGGCCAGCTCGGGCTCGGCCTCGCGGTAGCGCGCGAAGTCGGCCTCCCAGGCGGCGCGGAGCGCCTTGCCGCGCGCGCCGAGGGTGACGGCGAACTGCTCGCGCACGCCCGCCGGCACGCGGAACTGGGCGTCCTGCGGCCAGCCGTAGGCCGCCTTGGTCAGCCTCACTTCTTCCGCGCCGAGCGGATCGCTGTGGATCTTGGACGTGCCCTGCTTGTGCGGCGAGCCGTAGCCGATGACGCTCTTCACGCGGATGAAGGTCGGCCGGTCGGAGGTCCGGTGGAACGCCTCGATGGCCTGGGCGAAGGCCGCGGTGTCGTTGGCGTCGGCCACGTCCAGGGTCGCCCAGCCATAGGCGCGAAAGCGGGCCGCCACGTCCTCGCTGAACGCCAGGTCGGTGTGGCCCTCGATGGTCACCGTGTTGTCGTCGTAGATCCAGCAGAGGTTGGAGAGCTTCAGGTGGCCGGCCAGCGAGGCGGCCTCGCTGGCGACGCCTTCCATCATGTCGCCGTCGCTGCAGATCACATAGATGCGGTAGTCGAAGAGCTTGCGGTCGGGCCGGTTGAACCGCGCCTCCAGCCACCGCTCGGCCATCGCCATGCCGACGCTGTTGCCGCAGCCCTGCCCCAGCGGCCCGGTGGTGGTCTCGACGCCGGTGGTGTGGCGGTATTCCGGGTGGCCCGGCGTCACGCTGCCGATCTGGCGGAAGTGCTCGATGTCGTCGAGGCTGACCGCTGGACGACCCAGCGGCTTGCCACGGCTGTCCACCGCCTCAACGCCCGCCAGGTGGATCAGGCTGTAGAGCAGCATGGACGCGTGGCCGGCCGACAGCACGAAGCGGTCGCGGTTGGCCCAGGTCGGATCCTCGGGGTCGTAACGGAGGAAGCGGGTCCACAGCGTGTACCCGACCGGCGCCAGGCCCATGGGCGCGCCTGCATGGCCGGAGTTCGCCTTCTCGACCGCGTCGATCGCCAGGGTGCGGATGGTGTCGATCGCCAGTTCAGCGCTGTCGGCGTCGACCAAAGCGCGATCCGCGGCTTCACCCATGCCGGTCTCCAAACGCGAAAGGCTGCGCCAGCAAACGCTCGTGGGCGTCGCCCGCGGCGGGTCTGGAACAGCGGTGACGGCCGCCTGCGTTTCGCGGAGGCGACGCTCCGCGGCAGGCTTCTGGAGCAACGGCCCGACGTCTGCCGGGTTCCGCGACCTCGGCGATCATTCAGACCGTTGGACGGTCATCCCAATGTGCCCTGGTATCAGATCTGTGCGTCCTTGCGGGCGCCGGGCGGGTCTCCAATCTGCACCGGGTCGCATCAGTCCGAGGAGCTCCAGTGACCCTTGCCCAGTCCAAATCACCGTCTGCAACCCAGGCGCGGCGGATCGTCCAGCGCACGCGCGGGCGTCGCCACGGCCCGATCACCCGGCTGATGAGCCCGGGCGACCTGGGCGAGGTGCTCAAGCCGTTCGTCTTCCTCGACCTGATCGACATCACCAGGGGGTCATTCCCGAACTTCGGCCTGCATCCCCATTCGGGCATCGCCACGTTGACCTACCTCTTTGAAGGCGAGGTGCGGTACGAAGACACCACCGGAGCCACGGGCGTCCTGCCGCAAGGCGGCGTTGAGTGGTTCAAGGCGGGCCATGGCGCCTGGCATGGCGGCGGAGCCGGCGACAGCGAGCGGACGCGCGGGTTCCAGCTCTGGGTCGCGCTTCCTGCGGAGCACCAACTCGGCCCGGTCGAAAGCATCTACCAGGCGCCGGAAGATATAGCGCAGGACGGTCCGGCGCGGGTGCTCCTGGGCGCTCACGGCGCGGCGGCCAGCCCGCTCAAGGCGCCGTCCCGGATGAACTACCTGGCCGTCCACCTGAAGGCTGGCGAGTCCTGGCGCTATCAGCCGCCCGCCGACCACGCGGTCGCCTGGATCGCTCTGGGAAAAGGCCGGCTCGCCACGCCAGAGCCGGTGGAGTCCGGCGAACTGGTCGTCTTCGAACCGTCGAACACGGCGATCGATTTCCACGCGATCGAAGATACCGAGTTCGTCCTCGGTTCCGCGGTCGCCCATCCCCACGACCTCGTGCTTGGCTACTACTCCGTCCACACCAGCCCCGCCTCGCTGGCGGCGGGCGAACGCCGGATCAACGAAATCGGCGCGAGGTTGCAGGAGGAAGGCCGCTTGCGGGCCTAGGGAGCACGCGATCACTTGACCGCCGCTGCGTAAGGCGGTGACCGTCGGCTTCTCACGCGCGGAGGATGCGATGTCCGAGTTCAAGCTGCTGATCAACGGTCAACTGGTGGAGGGCGACTCCTCCATGGACGTCATCAATCCGGCGACCGAAGAGCCTGTGGCCCAATGCGCGCGCGCCTCGAAGGCCCAGCTCGACCAGGCCGTCGCCGCCGCCAAGGCCGCCTTCCCGGCCTGGGCCGCCACGCCGATCGACGAACGCCGCAAGGCGCTGGTCGCCATGGCCGACGCCATCCAGGCCAACATCGCCGATCTCGCCCGCCTGCTGACCCAGGAACAGGGCAAGCCTTTGCAGGCCGCCATGGGCGAGGTGTTCGGCGCCGCTGCCTTCTTCCGATATTTCGCCAGCCTCGACCTGCCGGCCCAGGTGGTCCAGGACACCGCCGACGCCAAGGTGGAGATCCGCAGGAAGCCGCTGGGCGTCATCGGGGCGATCGTGCCCTGGAACTTCCCGCTGATCCTGATGGCCTTCAAGGTCCCGGCGGCCCTGCTGGCCGGCAACACCATCGTGCTGAAGCCCGCGGCCACGACGCCGCTGACCACGCTGAAGTTCGCGGCCCTGGTGAAGGACCTCTTGCCGCCCGGCGTGCTGAACGTCATCGCCGACGCCAACGACCTGGGCGCCGAGATCACCAAGCATCCCGACATCCGCAAGA
>JBOHKZ010000092.1:0-6908 GCA_050729355.1 Phenylobacterium sp.
TCACTGGGCAGCGCTGACGGCGACGCCTTTGAAAGCCCGCCATTTCTCCACGCCGGCCGCCGCGTCTGCCTCATCAGCCTCGGCGATAGCCCTTATCCGCAATCGGCTCCGGCGCCCTGTCGCTGACCGCTTTCGCGGCGCGTCACCTGAGCGTTCAAGATCATCGCCCAGAGTTCGTCCAGGACGGTGCGAAGAAGCCCACGGAGCGCCTCGCACGCCTCTTCCGACGGCGCGAGGCTGAGGGCGTCGAGCGCCGCCCGGCCCGCCGCAAAGGAGCGAGGGCCATCATCCGCCCACGGCCGGCCGGACGGCAAGGCCACGGAACTGGGGACCCCCGCATTCGGCTGTTCGAAGGCGACATCGGCCGAAAACTGATAGCCGCGCCCCGCAACGGTCTTGATCAGGTCGCGGTCTTCTCCGAGCGCCCGTCGCAGCACAGCGACCTGGAACCGCAGGTTGCTCTCCTCGACAGTGGTCCGGGGCCAGACCCGATTGAGGATTTCGCCCTTGTCCACCACCGATCCGCGCGAGGCGGCAAGGACGTGAAGGAGGTCAAACGCCCGGCTTCCCAGATCGAGGGGACGTCCGTTCCGCAAAAGCAACCGCGAGCCGGGGAGCAGGCGGAAGCAGCGGAAGCGGATCTCGGTCACCGGTTCCGGCGCCGCGACGCGGCCGACCGCTACGCTATCGAGGCAGGGCGACCAGCCTGCATCCAAGGTTGGGAACGAAAGAGTTGATCCGGACACGTCCATCTCCGCACCTTTTTTGAAGCCCGCAGACTAGGACGCACCGCGCCGTGGAATCCCCATGCGCCGCCGACGCGTGATCTCACAGGACCTCGCAGGGCATGGTCGGCGACGGGGCCGATCGGGTTTGCCCGCCACGATCTGGAATGCGGCGTGATCCGGCAAATGCCCGCACTTGCGACCAAGCCATGCCCGCTCGGAAAGGGCACCTTCATCAAGCGGTCCGTCCCATCGCTCCCCCGCCGCGACGGACCCGCTGGCCGCTCCCGCCCCCTCCCCCGACGGCGGGAGCGGCCACCCCACGGGGCGTGCGGCGTTCCAAGCCGTCACAGAAAGCCTGGGCCGAGGGTCATGATGATCTGGTCGCCCTTGGCCTCGCGGCCGGGCGGCAGCCTAGGGGCGAACCTCTCGCTGCGGGTCGCGCAAATGGCGACGGCGCCAGGTTCTCGGCGACTCGGCCAGATGGCGTCGGAAGAGCTTGGAAAGATGCGCCTGATCGGTAAGTCCGCAGGCCGCCGCGATCTGGCTGAGAGGTTCGCGGGTCGCCAGCATCAGGTGCTGCGCGCGTTCCAGCCGCAAACGCATCACGTGCGCATGCGGCGTCTCGCCGAAGGTCTCCTTGAAGGCCCGGCAGAAGTGGCTGACGCTCAGCGGGAGTTCGTCGGCGAGCGTCTCCACGAGGATCGGTTCCTCGATGTGGTCCGCCAGGTAGCGGTCGATCTTCTGCTTCTGCCAGGGCGCGAGGCCGCCGCGCGCGGGCAGGGATCGCGTGGAGGCTTTGGGCGTGAGAAGCCGCACGAGCTGCAGCGCCGCGGCCCGCGCGGCGTCCAGGTCACGGCCTATGGCCTGGCCCAGGACGTCGAGGATTTCGGTGGCTTCCAGCAGCAGCTGGCGGGCCTGGCGGGCGTCTCCGGGATAGGCCGACGCAAACCCGGAGGCCGGAACATTGGCGGCGATCGGATAGGACATTGCACGTCCTCCTGGGCATTTGGGGCCGATGCGCCGCATTGCGCGCCGCGACCTTGGGGTCTGGTTCACGCGCTCATGCAAGTCGAACCGGAGCGCTGGCGCGAGTTGTCGTTCGGCAGCCGGCGTGAGCCGGCGTGAGGCGACGGGGCCAGGGTCGCGGCGGCCAAAATCATTGCGGTGCTGCGTACAAGAAACCGGCGGCGCCGCAGCTCACGCTTCGTTTCTAGGAACGGAGATCGCCATGAACATGCAGTCCCAAGGCCTGGCCGGAGAGGAGGCTCACCACCGCTTTCTCAACACGCTCACCTCGCTCAGCGCCTTGCTGCGCCAGGACTTCGCCAGCTTCCACGATCCGGAAGTCCTGGGCGCGGTCGCAACCTTCGAGGCGCAGCTCCTGGCGTTCGCCGGCGTCCACCGGAGCCTGGCCCGTCCCGCGGGCGGCAGTCTCGATGTGGTCACCCATTTTGGGCGCCTCGCCGCGCAGCTTTGCGCCGCGCAACTCGCGCCCCGCGGCGTGGCCTGCACCTTCTACGCCGACGAAGGCGAGATGGACCCGGAGGCCGGGGAAAAGCTCGGCCTCATCCTCGTCGAACTGGTCACCAACGCCGCCAAGCACGCCTTCGCGGGCCGCCACCGGGGACGCGTCTCCATCGCCCTGAAGCGCGCCGGCTGGAGCTGGATCTGTCTCGTGGAAGACGACGGCGCGGGCCTGCGGCCCGGCCCGGGCGGCGCCGGCCGCCGCCTGATCGACGCGCTGGCGCGCGGCATCGGCGCGCGCCTCACCACACACTCGGACGCGACGGGGGTTCGGGTCTCCATAGAGCTTCCCGACCGATCCCCCGCGCCGCAGTGGACCAACTGAACCCGCCGTCATTTGGCGGTCGAACCCCGCACGAAGTCGATGTCGAAGGCCAGGTCCACGTCGTCGCCGACGAAGGGCCGGCCGGCGGTGATCCCGAAGTCCGCGCGGTTGATCCGCCCGTGGCCGGAAAATCTCGTCCGCACTTCCGATCCGGGGGCGTCGCTGACGCCATCGAAGGTGACGTCCAGCGTCAGCGGCCGGGTCACCCCGTGGAAGGTCAACGCGCCGACCAACTGGCCGCGTCCGTCCGCGCCCGCCGTCAGCGTCTCAGACCTGAACTGGATCGTCGGATATCTGTCGGGCTCGAAGAGGCTCGCGGCCATCCGCCCAACCGCGGTGTCAGGCTCCTCGACCGACCTGGGATCGGCGCTGATGGTGACCTTCGTGGCCTGCCAGCGGGCCGGGTCGTAGGTGAACCCACCCTCCAGCCGGGTCAGCCGAAGGTCAGTGGGGGCGCCGCCCAGCAGCGGGGGGAGCTTCAGGACGAGGTTCGCGCGGCGCGCATCCAGGACGTAGTCGCCCGCCGGCAGGGCCGGGGGATCGGCGCGGACGATGCCGGGAGCCAGCACCAGGACGATCGCGATCGAGAGCGGGCGTAACACCAGCAGATCTCCGAAGCGCCTCGGCTGTCGCCGAGGACGCAATAGGCTAACCCAAAGAGCGCCGACTGGACGAAGGCCTAGGCCTCCGCGCGCACGGCGCTGACGGCTGCGCCGTGGCCGAGCTGCCGGCTCAGATCCGCGGCCCGCTCCACGGCTTCGAGCGCGTCCCGGGTCAGGTCCGGCGAATGGACCCCACGTTGCTGGTGCACCAGCCACAGGGCGGCGGCGGCCACCTGCAGCTGGTTGCGGATCTCGTGGGTGAGCTTGAGCGTGTTGACCCCGACGGCCGCGAGATGGCGCAGTTCAGCCCACTTCAATTGGTCGGCAGGGTCGCCGCCAACCTCGCGAAGCGCCGCCTTGGCTTGCAAGAGCTTCATGCGCCGCGAGCCGCTTCAGGCCATGCCGACGTTGCGGTCCAGGAATTCGCGGATCAGCGGCGCAGCCACCTCGAACAGGTCCTCGAGCACGAAGTGGCCGGTGTCGAGGATGTGGTACTCGGCCTTCGGCAGGTCGCGCTTGTAGGGGTAGGCCCCGTCGACCGGGAAGATCTTGTCGTTCTCTCCCCACACGATGATCGCCGGCGGCTGGTGCTTGCGAAAATAGGCCTGGAATTCCGGGTAGAGCGGGACGTTGGTCC
The DNA here is from genome assembly GCA_050729355.1 of Phenylobacterium sp. Classification (GTDB taxonomy): domain Bacteria; phylum Pseudomonadota; class Alphaproteobacteria; order Caulobacterales; family Caulobacteraceae; genus Phenylobacterium. The sequence goes on from JBOHKZ010000092.1 coordinate 3,817, forward strand.
CGTAGTCCAGGAAGAGGTCCAGCTGGATATCGCGGTTGCCGGGACGGTCCAGCAGGGCCTGATCGTGAACCCAGTTGTCCGGATCGACGCGGCTCAGGTCGGCGACGCCGTCGGTGTACTGAAACCTGGTGGTCTCCGGCGACACCAGCCCGGCGATCGCCTGGCGGTTCGCGTCCGACCTATCGGCCCAATAGGCCTTGATGGGGTCCCAGAACGCCTTGAGGCCCTCCTCATAGGCGTTGCCGTTCTGGATGATCAGGGCGGAGACCCGCTCAGGATGTTTCAGCGCCAGCCGGTAGCCGACAGGGGCGCCGTAATCCATGACGTACATGGCGTAGCGCGCCGCGCCGAGCTGGGTCATCAGCCCGTCCATCAGATCGGCATAGTGGGCGAAGCTGTAGGTGAAGGCCTTGTGGTCCGGCGCGGCGCTCTGGCCGAACCCCGGATAGTCAGGCGCGATGACGCGGTACCGGTCGGCCAGCTGCGGGATCAGCCGCCGGAACATGTGCGATGACGTCGGGAAGCCGTGCAGCAGGAGCACCACCGGACCGTCCGCGGGGCCGGCCTCGCGGTAGAAGATGTCCACGCCGTCGATCTTGACTTTGTGGTGGCGGACCACCGGGATTGCCCCGCCCATGCCGGCGATGGCTCGGTCCCGCGGCAGGACCACATCGGGCGTCGAGGAAATGGACATCTGCAACTCCACGGGCGCGGGGCGAGGTTCGCCAACCGAGCCCTTAGTCTGCGCCACGGACGTCGCCGGCGGCTGTTAGGCGGCGTTGTGGGCTGGGAGGAGATGTGTGGGCTCTCGGCGGTCAGGACGTCGCCGTCATGGACGACACCGCTGGATTTTCGGGAACGCTCGGGGACCGCGGCGCGCGAATCGGGACCAGGAACCCAGGTGGTGCGGGCGGTCGGGCTCGAACCGACACTCCTTGCGGAACCGGATTTTGAGTCACACACGCAATCTTTATGTGATTGATTTTATAAGATCTTCCCTGAATCTCAAGCGAGATGTGTGGGAATTTGTGTAAGTCGCGAACGGCTCGCCGCTCGAATGCCGATTTCCGGAAGCGTCAGATCCCCAATGCGCTAAGAGCGGTCTAGGCTCCTAAGCGAGATCCTTGAGCAGCAAGAACCTCAGTTCGTCGTGACGGGCGGCGCGGGGGTAGCGAGCGCCACGCCACCATCTACAGCGATCGTCTCACCGACTACATAGTCGCCGGCGCGGCTCGCCAGATAGACAGCCACGCCCTGCATGTCCTCATCCCGGCCATTGCGGAGAGCCGGGATGCGTCTTGCCGACGCCTCGGACTGGTCTCGGGCCACACGGTTCATGTCGGAGGCAAAGGCGCCCGGCGCGATCGCACTGACGACGATATTGTCCCGGATCAGCCGGGCCGCCATGCGCCGCGTCAGGTAGATCAGGCCCGCCTTCGAGGCGTGATAGGAATAGGTCTCCTGGGGATTGAGCCGGATGCCGTCGATCGAGGCGATGTTGATGACCTTGGCCGGTCGGTCCTGGCTGGCCGCCGCCTTCAGCGCGCCATGCAGCGCCTGGGTGAGAAAGAACGGCGCCTTCAGGTTGAGATCCATGACCTTGTCCCAGCCGTCCTCCGGGAACTCCTCGAAGTCCGCGCCCCAGGCCACGCCGGCGTTGTTGACCAGGATGTCGAGCTTGCCTTCCCTGGCCGCGTAGTCGGCGGTTAGCGCCTTGATCCCGTCGAGGGTGGACACGTCCCCCGGCAGAGCGATGCACTGCGCGCCCAGCGCCTCCGCGGTCTCGGCGCAGGCCGAGGCCTTGCGGGAAGACACGTAGACCTTGGCCGCGCCGGCCTCGAGGAATCCCGCGGCGATCATCTTGCCGATCCCGCGGGACCCGCCCGTGACCAACGCCACCTTGCCCACGAGCGAAAACAGGTCAGACGCCATTCGAGGCCCCCTTATCTCGATTGATGAATGTCGCGGGCGGCCTCAGCCGCCGCCAGAACACGAAGGAAATTGCCGCCCCAGATGCGGCTGATCTGGCCCTCGGAATAGCCACGCGCCACGAGTTCGCGCGTGACGTTCGGCGCCTCGCTCTCGTCGGCGAAGCCCACAACCCCGCCGCCGTGGTTGAAGTCCGTGCCGATTCCGACGTGGTCGATCCCCACGCGCCGCACGATGTAGTCGATGTGGTCCACGTAGCGGGCGACGCCCACAGGCGGATAGAGCTTGCGGCTGGCGGCCTGGAACGCCGTCTGTTGCGGACCGCTCAGGGTCGAGACGCCTTCGAAACCCGCCCCCGCCGGGAGCCCGAAGGCCCGGCGCAACTCGCCCATCTGGACATCGAAGGTCGCGGGCTTGGCCACCAGATAGGTGAGGAATGGCGTGACCTGGACGACCCCGCCCGCCCTGGCGATGGCGTCGAGTTCCGCGTCCGATAGGTTTCGCGGAACGTCGGCCAGGGCCCGCACCGCCGAGTGCGAGGCCACCACGGGAGTCCTGGAGATCTGGACGGTCTGGAAGACCCCGGCCGGGGTCAGCTGCGAAACGTCGACGAGGACCCCAAGATCGTTCAGGCGTTGCACCGCCGTCCTGCCCAGGGCGGAGAGGCCGCCGTTCGGCGCGCCGGCGCCGGGCTGGGGACGCGACGAGTCGGCGAAGGCGGTGTTGCCCGCATGCGCCAAACCCGCCATCCGCACCCCGGCGGCATAGAGGTGGTCGAACTCGGTCACGTCGCCGTCCAGCCAGTCGGCGTTCAGGAGGCTGATGATGACGGCCACCTTGCCGGCCGCGACGATCCGCGCCACGTCGGCCGCGCTCAGGGCGAGGTCCGCCTCGCCGGGATTGTCGCGCACCAGCGCCTTGATGGCGGCCAGCCTGGTCATCGCTTCACGCCGCCCGGCAGCGTGGCCCTCCGGCGTCGGCGGGCCGGTCGGGGCGAAGACGGCCAGCACCACGGCGTCGACGCCGCCGGCCCGTAACTGCGCGAGGCTGGCGCGCTGCGGCGGAGCCGAGAGACCCGGCAGCGCGACGTCGACGTGACTGTCCAGCGTCAACACCCGCCGGTGGATCGCCTCGGCCGTCCGCGGCTCGGCGGCGAACAGGCC
>JBOHKZ010000093.1:0-3423 GCA_050729355.1 Phenylobacterium sp.
ATCGCGTCTTCGCGCGACCGGAGGATGACGAGCGTGGTGGTGGCCGCCGCGCGCCTACTTCCCCGCCGTTTCCCACCAGTACGGCTGACGGACCCGCGAACCCGTCAGCACCTCGTTCATGGTCAGGGGGTCGTACATCCGCCCGCCCTGCATGACGCGGTAGACTTTTTCGCTGTTGCGGATGTCGGTGGTGGGGTCGGCGTCGAGCACCACGAGGTCGGCGAGCTTGCCGGCCTCCAGCGAGCCGATGTCGGCGTCCATGCCCAGCGACCTGGCGGGTACGATGGTGCCGGCCTGCAGCGCCTCCATCGGGCTCATGCCGCCGCGCACGAAGGACCAGAGCTCCCAGTGCGAGCCGATGCCGTCCTGCTGGCCGTGCGCGCCGATCGAGACCAGCACCCCGCGCTTGGCGAGCTTGTGGGCCTCGCGCGCGCTCTCGTCGTCGACGTAGTCGGCCTCCGGCGCGATCGTGCGCCGCGCGTTGCTGGCCGCCAGTTCGGTCGGCGGGATGTGCCGCTTCAGGATCGGCTGCTCGAAGACGTCGGTGTGCGAGCGCCAATAGGGATCGGCCGCCGGCCCGCCGAAGGTCACCACCAGGGTCGGGGTGTAGTTGGTCTTGCTCTGCGAGAAGTAGCTCAGCACGTCCTCGTATAAGGTCGAGAGCGGCAGGTTGTGCTCCAGGGTCGCCGTGCCGTCGGCGATCAGGGTCATGTCGAAGCCGAACAGCGAGCCGCCTTCCGACACCACCTGCATCCCCTCGCGCCGCGAGGCTTCCATGACCTGCTGGCGCTGCTCGCGGCGCGGCTGGTTGTAGTTCTTGATCGAGTGGCCGCCGTCGGCCTTTAGCCGCCGCACGGCGGCCAGGGCGTCGTCGAAGCTGTCGATCTGGGCGTAGCCGCGCGACTTCGCGCCATAGATCGGCTCGCCCGTCGAGAAGGTGCGCGGCGCGAGGACCAGGCCGGCCCGCTGCATCTCGGACGTGATGAAGATCTCGCTGGCCCGGCTGGAGGGGTTGTGGACGGTGGTGGTGCCGAGCGCCAGGTTGACGATCATCGCCCAGTTCTGTTGCGGCACCACCTCGTCATCGCCCTCAGGCCCGTGTGCGTGAGCGTCGATCAGACCGGGGATGATGGTCTTTCCGGCCACGTCGACGGTCTTGGCGCCGGCCGGGATCGCCACCTCGCCGCGCTTGCCGACCGCGACGATGCGGTTGTCGCGGACAACGATGACGCCGTCGTCGATCACTCCGCCGTCCGCCTTCGCCATGGTGACGATCCGGGCGCCGGTCAGCGCCACGGTCCCGCTCGGGCGATCGGCGACGACCTCACGGGCCAGTGAGACGCCAGTGGCCGGCGGCTGGAACTTCGGCGCGTTCTCGCCGGCCGGGGCCGAGGGGAAGAGCGCGTTGGCGGCCGCGGTGAACACGGTCGGGCCGTCGCTCCAGTGGAGCTGCGCGCCGCCGTTCGACCAGTTGAGGTAGTCGGAGCCGCCGGAGCTGACCCGGGTGACCGGCATCGGTCCGCCCTTCAGGTCCACCGGGACCTCCTGCGGCCCGGGCATCAGCGGCATGACGCTGACCTCGGCGTTCTCGCGGAAGGCGAAGTACTGTTCGTCGGGCGAGACCGAGTAGTCGGCCACCAGATCGCCGATGGCGTGGACGCGCCGTTTCTCGCCGTCCAGGTTTGTGCTGACCAGCGAGAGCTTGCCCTTCTCCGAGACCTGCATGAACAGCCGGTCGTTGGAGACGCCGAACTGCGGGAACTCCGCGTCCTTGGTGACCCGCACCGGCGCGCCGCCCGCTGTAGCCACGCGGTAGACGCCGGGGTTCTCCGCCCACATCGGCGCGGTCAGGCCGCCGGCGGCGCGCTTTTCGAAGGCGATGGTCTTGCCGTCCGGCGAGAACGCCAGGTGGCCGTAGTGGCCGGGATCCTTGGTGACTTCGCGCGACGCGCCGCCGGCCGCCGGGATCACCCGGATGTGGCCGAGGCCCGCGTCGGTCCAGCCGACATAGGCGATGGACTTGCCGTCCCGCGACCACGCGGGGAAGAGCTCGAAGCCCTCGTCGCCCTTGGTCAGCCGGCGTGGTTCGCCGGGGCCCATCGGCTTCACATAGAGCTTGCCCAAGCTTTCGAAGACCACCTGCCGGCCGTCCGGCGAGACCGCGGCGAAGCGGGTCATGCTGGCCGTGAAGTGGTCGGGCGAGACCGCGATCTTCGGATGCAGGGGGTCGATCAGGCTGCGGGTGTCGTTCACCCGGAACGGGATCACCGCGCCGTTCGAGCCATCGGCGTCGACGCGCCGGATCTTGCCGCCGGCCCAGAAGACGACGCTCTTGTTGTCCGGCGTCCAGGCCATATTCGGATAGAGGCCGGTGATCGCCCAGGTCTCCTGGACGTCCTGGTCCAGCGTGTCGAACACCTTGCGCTCAACGCCCGACGCCAGGTCTTTCACGTAGAGCTTCGAGCGAGAGCGCTCGCGCCGCACGAAGGCGATCTTGGTCCCGTCCGGCGAGGGCGTCGGGCGCACCGATCCGCCGGGTCCGGAGGCCACCGTGGTCACCTCGCCGGTCGCCAGCTCATAGCGCTCGATGTTGAAGAGGTCGGTGTTGGAGTCCTGGGCGTATTCGAAGGTCGGCCCGGGCGTGATGTTGCGTGTGTAGAAGATCGACTTGCCGTCGTGGGCGAAGGTCGGCTCGCCGAGCTCCTTCTGCAGCTGCTCGCTGGCCCGCTTGACCAGAACGACGCCGCCGCCGCCGGACACATGGTAGAGCCAGACCTCGCCGGTCCCCAGCGAGCGTCCGGTCGTGAAGTGCTTCTTGGCGGCGATGAAGCGGCCGTCCGGGCTCCAGGTCGGCTGGTTCAGCAGCCGGAAGTCCTCCTTGGTCACCTGGCGCTTGTCGCCGCCGTCCAGGTTCATGATCCAGATATTGTCGCCGCCGCCGCGGTCCGAGGTGAAGGCGATGCGTTTGCCATCCGGCGAGAAGCGGGGTTGCGTTTCGTAGGCCAGGCCCTCGGCGATCCGCGTCGGCGCGCCGCCCGTAATGGGCATGGTGTAGATGTCGCCCAGCAGGTCGAAGGCGACCGTCCGCCCGTCGGGGCTGACGTCGAGGTCCATCCAGGTGCCTTCGTCGACATTGATCGGCACCTGGCGCACGGCCACCCCGGGCGGCGCGTTGACGTCCCACTTGGGCTTGGCCGGCGTCTGCGCCTGGGCCTGGGCCACGCCGAGAACGGCGACGAAAATCGCTGCGAGCCTGATTGTCATAAGCACCCCCACTGAGGCCCATCAGTAGCAAACCGAATGGGCGACGCAATGGACGCCGGCCAGCCGGCCCTGCGCTGGTAGCCTCGTCGTGCGCGCCTCGGGGTTCGACCCGATGTCGGCCCCGGGATACGCCCGCCAGGGTCACGGTCTCTCATAGCG
>JBOHKZ010000094.1:0-2493 GCA_050729355.1 Phenylobacterium sp.
CCACGGGCCTCAACGGTGTCCGCCATCAGCGCACCCATGGCGATGAGCGCCGCGAAAAGTCCCAGACGCGAAAAGGCGGTCATGAGGGCGGCCCTATTTCTGGAGGGTGGTGCGGATTCGCTTCGCGTCAGGTCCTGGGCGGAACACGAAATCCTCGTTGGTGAGCGGTGGATTCAGGGTCCAGGTCAGGCGCGCGGTGTAGGCGGGTTCCGCCGGATCCCTTCGATCCACGATCACCACTTTGCGTGGCAGCGGTTGGTCGCCTTGCTGGATCCAGATCTGCCAATCGATCTTGCCCTCGCGAAAGGCGTAGTGGTTGGTCTTCACGCCATCGATGGTCTCCAGGCCGACCAGGAATCCGGACTCGAGGGAATCAGCTCGCGCGCCGTCCGGGCTGCTCCAGCGGAACAGGTCGTCCAGCGGCAGGGAGATGCCGAACCGTTCCCCGATATCCACGATCGTCGCCTGGATCGTCGGGGGCGCGGGCCAGCTCGAGTAGAAGCCCAGCTTCGGCGCGTAGAGGGTGAACGCCGCGCCGTCATAGACGTACTGGCGGTTCCAGCTGTCGCTGACGATGTCGATCACGAAGGCATTGGGCTTGCGCACCGTGTAGTGGCCCTCGCCGTCGAGGGTGAGCTTCTGTCCGTCGTTGTTGACGACGTCGAGGCTGGCCTGAGACAGCAACTTGAACGTCGAGAGGGTCTGCAGGTAGGCGCTCATGTCGTGGAGCGCCTTGACCGCAGCCGGATCGATCTTCTGAGCCGTTGTCGACGCGGCGGCCGGGGGCGCGCCGAGCGAAGGCGTGGCGAAGGCAAGGCCAATGCAGACGCCTATGGCCGCGCCTAGGCATGCCCTGGTTCTTGGATCGGCCTGCACCAGCATGTCCTGTGTCCGGAGTTGCGGTCTCTGGAACGCTAGCGCCACGCCCCTTAGGGCTGCATCGGGCCGATCCGGTAGAGTTTCGGCGTATTCACCTGAGCTTCGGAGCCGGGGCACAAGAGGCGTCGTGCGGTTGCCCCGGGATGCAAGTTTCGGCTATGGAGTGCCTCCCTTCGGAACGGAAGGCCGACGTCGAGTTCAAGACGCCTGCCATACGGTCCGGGGTGCGGGAGAAAACCCGTTGAAAAACAACAAGGTGACGTGGCCGAGTGGCTGAAGGCAACGGTTTGCTAAATCGTCATACGTGAAAGCGTATCCAGGGTTCGAATCCCTGCGTCACCGCCACTTCCTCTGTCGCATTCGCTCGAAGCATTAAGCGATTGGCCCGCGCGGATCGTCCCGCGCCTCTTGCCTGCAAGTGATTGTGGTAGGCGCCACTGCTCAGAGATTGCGTTACGCGAGGTAACGGCGGCTAAATTCCGCGCAGGGCAGGGGACTCATTATGCGACGCGTAGTTTTGGCAGGACTTTCAGGGGCGCTGGCGATTGGCGCCGGGGCCGTGGCTCTGGCGGGACACGCTGCGCCGACCAAGCCTTTGGCGGGTGCGGTCGCTGAGAACTTCACGCTGACCGACCAGACCGGCGTCGGCCACACGCTCTACTATCATGCGCATCAGCCCGCCGTGGTGATCGTCACCGCCGCGGTCGGCGATCCGGCCTCGCAGCGCGCCATCGCCGCGCTTTCCAAGGTGAAGGCGGCCTTCGCCGGCAAGAACGTCGAATTCCTGCTGCTGGACTCCAAGGCCGGCGACACCCGTGAGGCGATCGACGCGGCGGGCGCCAAGCTCGACATCCCGCTGCTGGCCGATGAGCTGCAACTGGTCGGGCGCTCGCTGGGCGTGACCTCGACCGCCGAGGCCTTCGTAATCGACACCAAGACCTGGCTGGTCGCCTACCACGGCCCCGTCGAAGGCGCCGGCAAGGCCAACCTCAGCGACGCGCTCGCCGCCGTCGTCGCCGGCAAGAAGCCGGAAGTCGCCGAGGCGGCCGTCCAAGGCGCCGCCATCGCGTTCCCCGACCGGGCCAAGGCCGCGAGCTTCGCGAAGATCTCCTACGCCAAGGAAGTGGCCCCGATCCTCAGCGCCAAGTGCGTGGTCTGTCATACCGAGGGCGGCATGGGGCCGTTCGCGATGAACAGCTACGAGGTGGTCAAGGGCTTCTCGCCGATGATCCGCGAGGTGCTGCGCACTAAGCGCATGCCGCCGTTCCACGCCGACCCGCACTATGGCGCCTGGAAGAACGACATGAGCCTGTCGGCCGAGCAGACCAAGACCATCGTCAACTGGGTCGAGGCGGGCGCGCCGCGCGGCGCCGGCGAGGATCCGCTGAGGAAGGCGAGGCCGCAGCTGGCCGACTGGCCGATGGGCAAGCCCGACGTGATCGTCACCATCCCGGCCTTCGACGTCCCGGCCAGCGGACTCGTCGACTACCAGGACCGTTCGATCGCCACCAACCTGACCGAAGGCAAGTGGCTGCGCGCCACCGCCTGGAAGGGCGCCTCGCCCACCGTGCACCATGCGCTGGCGGGCTGGATCCCCGAGGTCCGCGCCGACGG
>JBOHKZ010000095.1:0-3190 GCA_050729355.1 Phenylobacterium sp.
AGGCGTGGCTGGACAAGCATCACGTCGACGCCGCCCTCATCCGGCCCGACCGCTACGTGTTCGGCGCGGGCGACCCCGACCTCTTGCTGAAGGCCTGGAAGCAGAGCCTTGTCGGCGACGGGATGACACTGAGGATGCAGGCGTAGGCGGATGGCCGAGGAGCGGGGCAACCCAAGAGCGGAGCGGACGCGCGCGGCATTGATCAGCGCGGGTCGCAGGCTCTACAGCGAGCGCCCGGTGGACGCCGTGACGGTCGACGACATCGTCCAGGCCGCCGGCGTCGGCAAGGGCAGCTTTTACAACCACTTCAGCGACCGTGACGCCCTGGTGCGCACAATCTCGTCCGAGATCCGCTCGCGCGTGGAATCGGCCATCACCCGCGCCAACGCCGACGTCCAGGATCCGGCCCGTCGCCTGGCCCGGGCGGTCTGCAGCTACCTGCGCTTCGCATTGGACGGCGCGGAATCGGCGGGCGTGCTTGTGCGCATCCACAGCGGACACACGTCGCTGTCAGCGCCCCTCAACCGCGGCCTGGTCGAGGACATCGAGAACGGCCTTTCGACCGGCCGCTTCGCCGTCGCGACCGTCGAGGCCGGCGTGCTCTACGTCATGGGCGTCACACAGCTCGCCCTGGTCCGCGTGGTGCAGGAACCGGTCGTGGCGTTCGCGGTCTCGCTCTCGCAACAGATGTGCGCCCTCACCCTGCGAGGCCTCGGCGTGCCTGCCCCAGAGGCCGACCTCATCGCCGCCCAGGCCAGTGACGAGATCGTCCGGAAAGGCGCCGTCGCGCCCCCGGCCGGAGCCGCCCATTGAGCCGCAGCCATAGAACGGAGATCTCCGCTTGAGCACGTCCAGACCGGAAGACCGCACCACGCGACGCGCCCTGATGCGCGGCGCACTCGGCGCTCCGCTGCTCGCAGCGGTCGCGGCGGCTCCGGCCACGGCGCAGCAGGCCCCGCCCGCAGGCGCCCCGCTGTTGGCCGCCGGCGTTCCGGCGCGCGCGGGCCCCGCCTACAAGCCGGCCTTCGTACCGCACGGCTTTCCGGAGAAGACCGCCGACCTCGGCGAAGTCTCCATGAACTACGTCGTCGCCGGCTCGCCGTCGAAGCCGGCGCTGTTGCTCATCCCGGGGCAGACCGAGTCCTGGTGGGGCTATGAAGGGGCTATCAAGCTCCTGCAGGCGGACTTCCAGGTCTACGCCGTGGACCTCCGGGGCCAGGGCCGCAGCACCTGGACCCCTGGCCGCTACACCCTCGACAACATGGGCAACGACCTCGTGCGGTTCATCGCCACTACGATCAAGCGGCCGGTGGTCACCAGCGGCTGCTCGTCCGGCGGCGTACTGTCGTGCTGGCTCTCCGCCTACGCCATGCCCGGACAGCTCCGCGGCGCGGTCTACGAAGACCCGCCGCTCTTCGCCTCCGAACTCACCCCGGCCTACGCGCCCTCCATTCGCCAGACCATCGTCGGCCCGGTGTTCGAACGCCTCGCGACCTACCTTGGAAACCAGTGGAGCGTTGGCGACTTCGCAGGCCTCCGAGGCGGTATGGGCGGCCCCGCCGCCCAGCCGCCTCAGAACCTCAGGGAATACGATCCCGAGTGGGGCCGGGCCCACGTCGAGGGCACCGTCGCGGCGAGTTGCCGCCACGACCGGATGCTGGCGAGCGTGAAGACCCCGGTGCTGCTGACGCATCACGGACGACGCGTCGACGAGGCGACCGGCCGGCTGATCGGCGCCCTGACCGACTTCCAGGCGCGACGGGCGGGCGAGATCATCAAGGGGACCGGGCAGCCGTTTGAATACGTCTCGCTCCCCGACGCCGCCCACGCGATGCACGAGACGCAGCCGGCACGCTTCGCCGGCGTGGTCCGCGACTGGGCGAAAAATCTTCCGGCCTGACGACGAAAGCCGCGCCCCTAGGTCCAGCCCAGGTCCTGCTTGAGGAAGGGCGTACGGCGCAGCAGCGGACGATCAGGCGTCCCAGATGCGGGTCTTTGATCGTGCATCAGGCGTCGGACCGCGGCGCGGCGCGATCGTTGGCGGCGGAGGGCTCCCGGCAGGAGGCTGGTGAACGATCCGGTTTCAGGAGAACGTACGGCGTCTCCTGCGTCGCCAATCCAACCCGGAGCCCATCATGTCGTTCAAAGACCTGCTGTTCGCGACGTTCACCTATCCCGATGCGACGCCGGCCCGTGCGTTGCGCAGCGGCGTGGCCCTGGCCTCTCGCGTGGGCGGCGCGCTGACCCTGCTCGCGGTCCGGATCGACCTTCCTGACATCAGCAATCGGTTCAGCCGGGCGCTGATCGATCTCGACGGCATGATCGCCGACCAGGAGGCGGGCAGCGCGGCCATTGCCGAGTTCGCCGCGACCTGCGTCGCCGTCGCCGGGGAGGAGGACGCCGTCGCGGTCGCCAGCCTGACCTGCACAGCGAAGCTCTACGAAGAGGGCGCCTGCGTCAGTTCGGCGGCGCGGACACGAGACCTTTGCCTTATCGCGATCGGCGGCGGCGTGGCCGAGGGCCGCAGCATCGCCGAGACTGTCCTCTTTGAGTCCGGCCGGCCGCTGTTGATCTTCCCGGAGGCCGTCGAGGTGACGCCGGGGCCGACGTTTCCCACGGTGGCGATCGCCTGGGACGGCGGCGCAAGAGCCGCCCGCGCCGTCGCCGACGCCATGCCCCTGCTGGCCAAGGCCGACACCGTCCGGATCCTGGTGGTGACGGGAGAAAAATCCTCCGTCGACGCCGGCGCCGCGGACGAGCTGGTCCGCCACCTTGCCACCCACCGAGTCACCGCCACTGTCGACGAGGCTCCGGTTGGCCGCGGCATCGGCCAAACCTTGGTCGACTATGCAGCCACGCGCCGCTTGGACCTGCTCGTGATGGGCGGCTATGGGCACGCTCGCGCCCGCGAATTCATCCTGGGCGGAGCCACCAGCCGCATGCTGGCCGACCCCCCGTGCCCGATCCTTTTGTCGCACTAGGAGGCGAGACGTCGGCAACGCGCCGTCCACTCCGCATAACGGCAGAGAGGCGGATTCTAGATCGTCACCTCGTAAAACAGGGGATCTTGCGTCACCCAGGCTGCCGCTTGTGGCGGCGAGTCCCTGTCAGCCCGCACGAGACGATCACCTGACTGCGCGACAAGGGCGTGCTGGAGCGAGGGGAGCGGGATGTGGGCCCAGCCTTTCTT
>JBOHKZ010000096.1:0-4784 GCA_050729355.1 Phenylobacterium sp.
GGTGCCGGTAACGCCGGGAACCGAGGGCGACTGGAAGCATCCGCCGTTCGCCGGCGAGATCGCCGAGGGCGCCGTCTGGGGCCGGGGGGCCATCGACGACAAGGGCTCGCTGATCACGCTCTTTGAGGGTGTGGAGGCGCTCTCGAAGGCCGGCTTCAGGCCCAGGCGCACCGTCATCATCGTCTCCGGCGAGGACGAAGAAGTGCGCGGCCAGGGCGCGCGCGCAGCCGCGGCGCTGCTGAAATCCCGCAACATCAAGGCCCAGTTCGTGATCGACGAGGGCCTCGCGGTCATCTCGGACAACCCGGTGACGGGCGGTCGCCTCGCGCTGATCGGCACGGCGGAAAAAGGCTATGCGACCCTGGCCGTGACCGCCAAGGCGACCGGCGGCCATTCCTCTGCGCCGCCCGCCGATGGCGGCGGCGTGGTGACCCTCGCGCGCGCCGTCACGGCGATCAGCGACCACGGCTTCCCGATGGCCTTCCGCGGCCCGGGCGCGGACATGCTGCAGGCGCTGGCGCCCTCCGCACCCTTCGCCATCAAGATGGCGGTGGCCAACGCCTGGCTCTTCCGGCCCCTCCTGGTGAAACAGATCGGCGCGACCTCGCCGGGCGCGGCGCTGCTGCACACCACCATCGCGCCGACCATGCTGAAGGGCAGTCCGAAGGAGAACGTGCTGCCGCAGGACGCGACAGCCTGGATCAACTACCGGATCGAGCCCGGCGACACCTCGGCCAGCGTCATGGCCCGCGCCAGGGAAGCGGTCGGCGAACTGCCTGTCGCGCTCGCCTGGATCAAGACGCCGGAGGAACCCTCGCCGGTTTCCTCGACTCGCTCGGACGGCTGGAGGGTGCTGGCCGCCGTCGCCGGCGAAGTCACCCACGCTCCGGTCGCCCCCAGCCTGGTCACCGCCGGCACCGACAGCCGCTATCTGCAGGGCGTCGCCGCCGACGTCTACCGGTTCCAGCCCATGGAATTCAGCCTCAAGGACACCGGCATGATCCACGGCACCAACGAGCATATGACGCTCAAGAACCTCGAAACCGCCATCCAGTTCTACGCCAGGCTCATCGCGACGGCGGCGGGGTAGGTCGTCGATCAATTCCCGTTGTCATCCCGGACGGCCGAAGAGCCGATCCGGGACCCAGAGCCAAGCGCACTGCAAACCCCTCTGGGTCCCGGCTCACCGCTTCGCGGCGTCCGGGATGACAATATTGGGAGGTGTAGAGAGGCCTACGCCGCCTTCATCCGCAGGGCGCCCATGAAGTTGCGCTTGCCGATCGGCACGCCCTTCAGCCGCAGGATGTCGTAGGCGGTGGTCGAGTGGAAATAGAAGTTCGGCAGCGAGAACGACAGGATGAAGCCTTCCGCGGTGAAGGGGATCTTCATGTCGCCGAACTGGAAGGCCACGTCCTTGCCTTCCCAGGCGTTGACCTCGTCCGGCGCCAGCGCCTTCAGCGCCGCCTCGGCGTCCGCGATCATTTTCTGCAGGCCCGCATAGTCGCCGGGCGGCGTGGCGGTGGGCGGCTGGAACAGCCCGGACTTCACGCCGGCCAGCGCGCCCACCGAGTGGTGCGCCACCGAGACGATCTGGAAGCTCAGCGGCGCCATGTCGGGCGCCAGGCGCACGCCCACCAGGTCGTTGGGATCGGTTTCGGTCTCCGTGCAGTGCTTGGCGCCGCGGTCCAGCACGCCGCCGATCGCCGTCACCGTCTGCAGGTAGCTCGCCACGCTCAGGTCATAGAGTGAGATCGCCATCGGTCGTTTCCCGTCCCTTGTTGGACCCGCGTTCTGCCACGCCGGTGCGACGCTGTCAGGACGTTTGGAACGCCTCGCCACGGACGGTCAGGGGCGCGAAGTGGGCGCGGTATTCGGTGGGCGTCATGCTGGTGATCCGCTTGAAGAGGCTGCGGAAGAAGGCCACGTCGTCGTAGCCGACATCGTAGCTGATCGCTTGGATCGGCTTTGCGTCGCGCTCCAGCATCGCCTTGGCCGCCTGAATCCGCAGGGCCTGGACGTAGCCGGCGGGGAGCTGGCCGGTCGCCGCCTTGAAGTGCCGCACAAAGGTGCGCTCGCCCAGGCCGGCCCGCTTTGCCAGCTCGTGCGTGGCGATCTCCTTGTGGAAATTGGTCTGCAGATAGGCCTCGACATCGCGGATCCGCTCGTCGCCGTGCGCCTGCGAGACGGTGTGCATGGCGTAGCCGCTCTGGTGAATGCGCGGCATCGGCAGCAGCAGCGCCTTGGCCGTCTGCACCGCCATCTCGTGGCCGCAGAGCTTCTCGACCAGGTAGAGGCTGACGTCGGCGGAGGCGAAGACCCCGCCCGAACAGAGCAGGCGGTTGTCCTCGGTGACGAACTGGTCCGGCCGCCAGCGCACCTTCGGGTAGCGGGCCGCGAACTTGTCGGCCAGCGCCCAGTGGGTGGTGGCGATGCGCCCGTCGAGCAGCCCCGCCTCGGCGAGGTAGGCCGCCCCCATGCACACCCCCACCACCAGCGCCCCCTGCGTGTGCTGGTGGCGTAGCCAGGGCAGGAGGGCGCTGTTGGCGACCATCGCCAGGTCCAGATCGAGGCTGGAGGTCGAGACGATGACGATGTCGGTCCGCTCGACGTCCTCCATCCGGCCGTGCGGCGCAACGCCCAGGCCGTGGGCGTTGCGCACCGAGCCGCCGTCGAGCGACACGGTGCGCACGCGGAACGCCGCATGCGCCGGGTTCTCATGCAGGGCGTTCCAGAGCGTCCCCGCGGAGTGGAAGATCTCCACGGGCATCACCGCCGTGGACGAAAACCCGTCCTCCAGCAGCACCACGGTCACGTCGAGCATGTCGCCGGCCTCCCTTGTCTCACCACTCAGACGGCGGTCATCGGGTCGATCTTGCGACCAACTTCGGTGATCACGTTCGCGGGGAAGCCGCTGAGCTTGGAGTGCTCGTGGATCACCGCCTCGTCCTCGGCGATGTAGACGCACAGGGTCTTGTCCTCGGTGACGTAGGACTCCACCCACTGGATGCGCGGCGCGAGCTTGGCGAGGGCTGCGTTCGAGACCTCGGCGGCGCCCTTGTATTCCTCGGGCGTGAGCTTGTGGATGCCGGGCACGTGGCGTTCGATCAGGTACTTCTTCATGACGTTGTTCCTTGACTGTCGGTATGTCCAGAATGCCCCTGCTGAACGACCGACGTAAGGGTGCGATTGCGACATCCTGCGGGGGCGATGGCGCAGCAAGGACAAGGAACCCTCGAAAAACGCCATCCGCGCGAATTCGCGCCTCGCCCCTTGCGGTGACGGCTTCGGCGACGCACGTTCCGCAGACACGAATTCACGAGGACTCTATGCGCGAGATCTACACCAGCTGGCTGGACGACGAAGACGGCGACGACGAGGACAAGGGCCGCCAACCCGACATGCCGATGACGGCGGGACCGGTCCAGAACGCGCTCTTCAAGTCCCGCACCGTCCTGGTGTTCGGCGAGATCGACATGCGGCTGGCCGAACGGGTCACCGCCCAGATCACCGCCTTCGCCAACGAAAACGACAAGCCGATCCGGATCATCATCAACTCGCCGGGCGGCCACGTCGAAAGCGGCGACACCATCCACGACATGATCCGCTTCTGCGGCGTCGAGGTGAAGGCGATCGGCACCGGCTGGGTGGCGAGCGCCGGGGCGCACATCTTCCTGGGCGCCAAGAAGGAAAACCGGCTCTGCCTGCCGAACACCCGCTTCCTGCTGCACCAGCCGGCCGGCGGCATGCGTGGCCAGGCCTCCGACATCCAGATCGAGGCCGAGCAGATCATCAAGATGCGCGACCGCGTGAACCGGATGATCGCCAAGGAGACCGGCCAGACCTTCGAGCGGATCGTCAAGGACACCCAGCGGAACTTCTGGATGAGCGCCGAGGAAGCCGTCGACTACGGCCTCGTCTCGCGGATCATCACCGACACTTCCGAGGTCTAAGATCCTCCCCCAGGGCGAAGCCCGGTTGAGGGGGAGGTGGCCCGACGGGCCGGAGGGGGTTGCAGCCCACTCCGTCATCCGCCGCGCGCTTCAACCCCCTCAGTCAGCTTCGCTGACAGCTCCCCCTCAGGGGGGAGCATCTAGAGGCGCGCAATGACACCCCCCTGGTGGAAGGGCGCTGTCCTCTACCACGTCTACGTCCGCAGCTTTTACGACGGCGACGGCGACGGGCACGGAGACCTGCCGGGCGTTCTCGCCAAGCTCGATTACATCCAGAGCCTGGGCGTTGACGGGATCTGGCTGTCGCCGATCCACCCTTCGCCGAACCGCGACTGGGGCTACGACATCGCCGACTTCGCGGGCGTCCAGGCCGACTACGGGACCCTGGACGACCTGCAGGCGCTCTTGGACTCCGCCCACGCGCGGGGGATGAAGGTCCTCTTCGACGAGGTTCTGTCGCACACCTCCGACGAGCATCCCTGGTTCATCGAAAGCCTGACCGGCGGCGAGGATGGCCCCAAGGCCGACTGGTATGTCTGGGCTGACCCCAAGGAAGACGGGACCGCGCCCAACAACTGGCTCTCGGTGTTCGGCGGCCCGGCCTGGGCCTATCAGCCGGCGAGGCGGCAGCACTACCACCACAAGTTCCTGCGCCAGCAGCCGAAGCTGAACTGGCGTAGCGCCGGCGCCCGTGAGGCCGCTCTTGGCGTGCTGGACTTCTGGCTTGAGCGGGGCGTCGACGGCTTCCGCCTCGACGTCGCGGGCACCTTCCTCCACGACGCCGCCCTGACCGACAATCCGCCGGTGCCGATGGCCGAGCGGACACGCTACGAC
>JBOHKZ010000097.1:0-5046 GCA_050729355.1 Phenylobacterium sp.
GCACCGTGCCCATCTACCAGGCGCTGGAGAAAGTGGACGGCGTTGCTGAGGATCTGACTTGGGAGATCTTCCGCGACACCCTGATCGAACAGGCGGAGCAGGGCGTCGACTACTTCACCATCCACGCCGGCGTGCGCCTGGCCTATGTGCCGCTGACCGCCAAGCGGGTGACCGGGATCGTGTCGCGTGGAGGCTCGATCATGGCCAAGTGGTGCCTGAGCCACCACAAGGAGAACTTCCTCTACGAGCACTTCGAGGACATCTGCGAGATCATGAAGGCGTACGACGTCTCGTTCTCGCTGGGCGACGGCCTGCGCCCCGGCTGCATCGCCGACGCCAACGACGCCGCGCAATTCGGTGAACTGGAGACGCTCGGCGAGCTCACCCAGATCGCGTGGAAGCACAATGTGCAGGTGATGATCGAGGGCCCGGGCCACGTGCCGATGCACAAGATCAAGGCCAACATGGACAAGCAGCTCGCCGTCTGCGGCGAGGCGCCGTTCTACACCCTGGGTCCGCTCACGACGGATGTCGCGCCGGGCTACGACCACATCACCAGCGCGATCGGCGCGGCGATGATCGGCTGGTTTGGCACCGCCATGCTTTGCTATGTGACGCCCAAGGAGCATCTCGGCCTGCCGAACCGCGAAGACGTGAAGGTCGGCGTGATGACCTACAAGCTCGCCGCCCACGCCGCCGACCTCGCCAAGGGCCATCCGACCGCGCGCGCCTGGGACGACGCCATCAGCCGCGCCCGGTTCGAGTTCCGCTGGGAGGACCAGTTCAACCTCGGCATCGACCCGGAAACCGCCCGCGAATACCACGACGAGAGCCTGCCGAAGGAGGCGTTCAAGACCGCCCACTTCTGCTCCATGTGCGGCCCGAAGTTCTGCTCGATGAAGATCAGCCAGGACATTCGCGACGCCGCGCGCGGCCAGAACGACATCGACGCCGGCATGGAGGAGATGTCCCGCAAGTTCCACGACCTCGGCGGCGAGATCCTCGTCCCGGTCGCCCCCGCGGAGTGATCTCGGGCATGGGGGCGATCGTGAAATGGGGCGGCCTGGCCCTGGCCGCCCTGAGTCTGGCCGCCTGCAGGCCGCCCGCCGGATCGGCGGCCCCGGCGACCGACACGGTTCCGCACGTGGCGGCGGATTCGCCCATCGAGGCGGGCCGCTACCTGGTGCTGGTCGGCGGCTGCAACGATTGCCACACCGCAGGCTACGCCCAGGGCGGAGGTAAGACGCCGGAGCCGCAACAGCTCACCGGCAATCCGGTCGGCTACCGCGGCCCCTGGGGCACGTCCTACGCCGGGAACCTGCGCTCCTTGGCCCAGAACATCTCCGCCGACGCCTGGGTGACCCTGCTGCGCACCAAGCCGCTGTCGCCGCCGATGCCCAGCCACAACATCTCGCGGATGGACGAGGCCGACCTGCGCGCCCTCTACGCCTACATCCACTACCTGGGCGCAGAATGGACGGAGCGGCCACCCCACCTTCCGCCCGGCCAGACCCCCACGACGCCCTACGAGGACATGTCGGTGGTCACGCCGAAGGGGTGAGGGCAGGCTCATGATCCCGTCAGTCCGAACGCGCCGCTAGGGTCGCCACGGCTTTCGTGGTTCCTTGGCGGCGCGCAGCCATGACCGAATCTGACCTCCCAGACCTGAAGCCGGGCGTCGTGATCACCGGCGCTGACCTTTCGGCCGCCGACTTCGCCGAGCGTGATCTCTCGGAAGCGGTGCTGACGGGCTGCCAGTTCAACGACGTCCAGTTCTCGGCGGCGATCTTCGAGGGCGGGCGGTTCACGAACTGTCGGTTCGTGCGCTGCCGCCTCGCCCACGCCGACCTGCGGGACACGGTCTTCGAACGTTGCAGCTTCGCCGATCCCGACAGCCACTCGGGCGTCCACATCGCCTTCTC
Organism: Phenylobacterium sp.; assembly: GCA_050729355.1. GTDB lineage: Bacteria > Pseudomonadota > Alphaproteobacteria > Caulobacterales > Caulobacteraceae > Phenylobacterium. The sequence continues at coordinate 1,923 of JBOHKZ010000097.1, forward strand.
GCAGGCCGACGGCGCGGCGTTCAAGACCTGCGACCTCTCCTTCGCAGACGTCGACCGCACGAGCCTCTACGCGGTCGCGTTCGAGACCTGCAATCTGCGCGGCGCGCGCTTCCACCGCGCCGACTTCAGCCGCGCCTTCGGGGCCAAGGTGGTGCGCACCGCCGCCAGCTTCGCCGGCTGCAACCTCGAGCTCGCCGATCTTTCGGACGCCCAGGTGTCAAAGTGCGATTTCTCTGGGGTGTCGTTCCGCGAGGCCGACCTCACCGGCGCCAACTTCGAGGGCGCGGATCTCACGCGGTGCGACCTATTCCAGGCGCTCACCGCCGGCGCGAACCTGAAAGACGCCGACCTGCGCGGCGCGCACGTCTCCGGGCTCAACCTCGCTGGGCTCGCCGGCTACGAAGGCCTGAAGATCGCCCTGGACCAGCAGCAGGCCCTGCTCACGGCTCTGGGTCTCGACGTCCATGCGGAGTGACCTGACGCTCGGCGTGTGGCTGGCCGGTGCGGTGATGCTGCACCTCGTGGCGGCGTCCTACGCCCCACGGCTCGGCGTTGGGGAAATGGGCCAGTTCTACGGCGTGATCCTCGCCTACGCCGTTCCGGCAGGCCTTGGACTCTGGCTCGCCGGTTGGCTGACGCCCTGGCGAGCGGCGGGCTTCGCGGCGCTGGTCGTGGCGGCGCACGCCGTCGCGGTCGTCGCCGCCATCTCCACGACGCCGACCATGGGGCTGAGCGCCGCCATGATGATGCGGAGCGGCGCCCTCGCCGGAGTGCTCGGCGCGGGCCTCTGTCTATTCGGTCTGGTTGGGTTGCGGGGCGGCGCGACTCTGGGCGCATTCGCGAACGCCGCGGCGTTCTCGCTGGGCCTGGCGGTGTGCGGCCTATTGCTCGTGCCGGCCCTCGACGCGCCGCAGTTGCCCAAGGAACTGGCGCTGCCGCTGATCCTCTATCTGCCGTGGCAGATCGTCTTCAGCGTGGCAGTCGCGGTTATCGCCCGGCCTAGTCGCTCTGACGTTCGGCTTTCGCCGGAGCCGGCCAGATCCTGACCGCCACCGCCACGGTGACCGAGCCCATCACGGCGGTCGCCGCGCCGGCCCACTGGATCAGGCTCATGCCCTCGGCCGCATAGTGGCCGGCAAGCGCGCCGCAAACGAACACCAGGCCCGCCGAGCCGTATTCGAGGAAGTCTTTTCCGGAGATCATCTGGCCAGCCTGCGCTTGGAATCGGAGATGCACTGTTGCGCGGCGCCAGTTAGCTAATCCCTACCGTCCATTGCACTGCGGCATCGGGGCGCATGAGGCCATTCAGGGCGGCCCGCGGCGGCACATCGTGTGCCCCTTGTCGTCGGAATGGCAGGTTTCCGTCACCCGGCCGCGGCGGTTGACCTCCACATAGTTCGAGCTGGTCTCGACCTTTTGGCGGCTCACCGAGCCGTCCCGATCGCGGAACGTCTCATAGCCCAGCTTGTCGATCGAACGGCGCGTGGAGGTTCCGTCGGCGTAATGGCAGGTCTCGGCGCCCAAAGTGTCGGTCATGCAGCGGACCGGCTCGTCGGCCCAGGCCGCGCCCGCCGCGCCCAGCAGCATCGCCGCCAGCCCGGCGCCGATCGAAAGATGCATTCTCATGGGCGCCTCCTGATCGCGAAATTTCCAGGACATTGCACCGACCAAGATCAGCCTGCCCTTCATCCCAACAATACGTGTTATCCCGGCCGCAGCGAAGCGGAGAGCCGGGACCCAGGGCCGCTGCAGTGCGTCCGCCCTGGGTCCCGGCTCGGCCTTGCAGGCCGTCCGGGATGACAGGACTTGGATGGAGGCAACCCCGCCCGGACCTCTCAGCCGCGCAGGGCCTTGCGGGTCTGCTCCCAGTACTGGGCGCCGGTGATCAACGTCACCAGGGTCGCGATCCAGAAGAGGGTGTGGGCCGCGATGATCGCCGGGTTCTGGATGCTGGGCTCGGTCGGCAGGTTGAACGCGCCCCAGGCCGCGACCACCAGTTCCATGGCCAGCGCGGTCAGCTGCAGGGTGGTCTTCCACTTGGCGAGCATCGTAACCGGCAGTTTCACGCCCTTGCCGGCGCCCACTTCCCGCAGCGCGCTGACCGTGAATTCGCGGAACAGGATCAGGCCGGCCGGCAGCAGGACCATCGGCTGGGCGCCCAGCGACATCAGCCCGAGCACCGCGCCACAGACCAGCACCTTGTCGCCGATCGGATCGAGGATTGCGCCCCAGACGCTCTCGGCGTCCATCTTGCGCGCCAGCCAGCCGTCGAAGAAGTCGGTCACCGCCGCGATCACGAAGGCATAGACCGCCCACCGCTGCAGCGCGAACTGCACGTCCAGCGTCAGGTGGTTGGAGAGCCCTGGCACCGCGCCTGCGGCGGCGGCCAGCGCCAGGAACATGAACAGCGCCAGCACGAGGCGCAGGGACGTCAGGATATTGGGAAGCGATTTCATTCTTGGTCCGAGCGCGTGGGGTGAAGCTTCGTTCCGCAGAGCTTAGCTTCTCCACGCGCCCGGTGAGAGCAAATTAGCCGATCAAGGGGTCCGCGAGACTGGCCCCCTCGGCGCGGCCGGCTTCGCGCGCCTGCCGAAGGGCAGGGGTATCAGCATCCCGACCCGACTCTTGTAGTCGCGGTAGGTGTCGCCGAAGTGGTTGAGCAGGTCGTGCTCCTCCAGCTGGATGGCGATCAGGATGTAGGCGGTGGTCGCCAGGGCGAAGAACAGCCGGCCCTGGCTCATGGCGGGCGCGGCCCAGAACGCGATGATGAAGCCCAGGTACAGCGGGTGCCTGACGACGCGATAGAACAGCGGCGTGTGGAACTCGCTGGGCGGAATCTCCCGGTTCCGGCGATATGCCCAGACCTGCCGCAGGCCGAAGAGGTCGAAGTGGTTGATCAGGAAGGTCGACAGCAGCACCGTCGCCCAGCCGATCCAGAAGAGCGCCCAGATGGCCATCGCCGCGGGCTGCGATTCAATGCTCCACACCAGCGTCGGCAGCGGCCGCCACTGCCAGAAGAGCAGGATCAGCGCGAGGCTCGCGAACAGGACGTAGGTCGACCGTTCCACCGGCGGCGGCACGATCTTTGTCCACCAGGCCTTGAAGGCAGGCCGCGCCATCACGC